>PXBU01000364.1 GCA_003566795.1 Puniceicoccaceae bacterium
GGGCGAGTTGCGACCACCACACTCTCGAGCTACCGCCAGAACTTACCCAGCGGTGTGATTACCTGTCTGACTGGTTTGAAACCTACGATCCCGGGTCACTCGATTCGCCCCCCGACTGGCCCGCTTACGGCGCCTATCTATTGGCACTCGCGATTGACCTCAAGCGCTACTTCGGCACATCGGCTCAGATTTTCGTCCGGGATGGTGAGGGATTCAGCGAAATGACAGGCGTTTTCAGTTGCATGAAAGAGCGGACTGCTTGCGAATAGGCAACCATCCGAGACTCCGCCCATTCCCCTCTCATCCCTCTGGAGCCCGACAGTCTCCAATGGTAGGTTGACACTGTCAGCGACCACCTGCCCAGAAGGATGTTCTGACGCAGTACCCTTGGCCACGCCAATAATCCTGCCTTGGGATGCCGCTGACTCTCCGTCTGGTTTTGGCTGGGTTGTCTGGGCGCTGGGACCCGTCCCCAGATGTACCGCCAGACGGAGATGTCCCGGCATTTTTTGAGGCTATATCCGGATCTCGCAAACCCCTGATTGCCCGCATCGCCTGATCTGACTGCCTGTGCCGGCGTTTTCATAGTGTGCGGAACCGAACTGGAATTTGCCCAGGCAGATCGAGGTCTCCAACGGTCAGGTAGATCATGTCGGAAAACGCATCGAGATGACGGAAGCCACTGGCCCGATTCTTAACGATCTTGACGATGCGATTGAGGCCCTCGGCAATGGCGTTGGTTACGCGGGTGCCGATGAAGGCCAGCACCGCATCATGGTGGCGCCGGAGGGTATGGACGAACTTGCGCAGCGGCTCCAGACGACTGAGCGGTTGATTGAGAGTCTATTGATCCCATGCTTCCACGCGGTTTCGGCCTTTTGTCTTGGCGCGCATGAGCGCCTCGTCGGCCAGGCGATAGAAATCCTTGGTACTGGTTTGACCGGAAGCGCACACGGCCACGCCGATACTGATGGTTACGGTGAAGGTATCCAGCTCTGCACCTCCATGCTGGGCCGCGGCAATGCCAACGCGTAGCCGCTCGGCAACCGCCAGCGCCTCATTCCGATCGGTGCCGGGCATCAGCAGCGCGAACTCTTCGCCGCCGAGCCGGACAGCCACGTCTTCGGCCCGCGTCACACCGTTGATGAGATGAGCAACCTTGATCAGCACGTCATCACCCGCTGGATGGCCAAAACGATCATTGATCGTCTTGAACCAGTCCAGGTCCATCAGCAGGAGTGCGGTCGGTGTTCCCTGTCGCCGGGATCGGCTCAATTCGCGATCAGCCTGCTCGTTAAAGTCGCGACGATTACTCAAACCGGTCAATGGATCAACCAATGCAAGCCTCCGGAGTTTCTCCTGCGCCTCGTGCAGTGGGGCGATCTCGGTCGAGATGCCGATTAGCATGCTGTCTTCCGCGTCGCCGGGGTCAAACGGGACTTTTGCGGTCCAGAAAAAGCGTCGCGTGCCGTCACCATCAAAGATCTCCTCCTTCCGGCGTTCGGGTTGACCCATTTCCATGACCCGGTTGCTCGCCTTGCGGAAATGCTCAGCGGCCTCACTACCCAGCAACTCAATGTCCGTCATGCCGATGATCTGGTCATGCGACAGGCCAAAAATGTCGGCGCAAGCCTGATTAACGTAACGATAACGATGCTGTTGGTCGATTATGAAAATGGCGGCATCAACGTTGTCGAGTACCGCTTGAAGCAGGCGACGCCGCGCTTTGTTGCGTTCGGACAGGACTTCTTTCTGCGTTGCCAACTGGTGCGGGACGACCAGCACGAGAGAAAATAGCAGTGCAATAACCGCAGCCATCTCTGCCACAACGAAGACAACGTGCAGCGAATCGAGCTGTACAAGCCCCGCCGCTTCCACATCCGAACCAATCAGTACATATGCGGCCTGCATTGCGCTGCTTCCGATCAGGACCGCAGCCGCACCGACGATGCTTCTTCCCACCAGCGTCCCGGCGAACGTGGGCGGCAGGCTCCATATTATGAAACCTGCAGTTGCGATGATCCCCGCTGCCGAGGCGATCATCCGCCATTCGATGCCAGGCCAGCCGGTAACGACAAAACATAGAAATACGCCAGAGATGGCGCTGATGGTGGCAAGGATTCCCCAGCCAGTGCGCCCAAAGGAGCGGCGTTGAAGGCGTCTAAATCCGACGCCAATGAGGAAAAGACTGACAGGGCTGAATGTGTTGGGCAGAAAGACCGAGAAGAACGTCAATCCTTCGTGCTGCAACATAAATAGTGGGCCGGTCATCGACAGCAGCATGGCGCTCGCGGTCCACCAGGGGAGGGACGCGACCTCATGGCGATGCCGGAGGGCGGACACGCCCAACAGACCGGTAGCTACAAAAGCTGTGGTCGCCACGGTAAATAGCAGCGTCCCGACGTCAACGGCAGAAAAGGTGCTCATAGAGGCTGGGCGCCCCGAGTTATTCCTGAAAACTGATCATTGAGACGGAAGCACATCACTTGTTTGACCAGCCTTAATGAGGACTTCCAAGGCAGATATTGACAAGATAAAAAGCTTGCTGGTGACGTTCATAGGCGACTCGATGAAGTCCTAAATGACGGCTGTCAGTTCCTGGTCCGGTATACAAGTGCGGCGTCTGATTTTTCAGTGGTTAAGCCGACAAGACCACGCAGCCAATTTCAACTAAGATGAACTCCGTGGGATGAAAAGCGGAAAACGCTTCGGTTGCTATTCAGCCACATTGTGACTTTCTGCCGTTTCTGAGTGGAACAGTTGAACGAAAGCAGGGAAACTCCAAGACTGTGGAATTTTCCTCTTCACCATCTTCAGCAAGGACAGGAACACTTCGTTACGGTGCTTTCGTTTGCGTTCTCCAGTAACCTTGCCGGTTACAACCGCCAGGTCGAGAAGTGGCGCGCAGCAGCCATGGCGCTTTCAGTTATTTGTCATTTTTTTACAATCTCGAGGCTCAACTGGACAGTCGATCTGCGTACGGTCCAAGGCTTGGATTGCGCTCTTGTCGTCTACGCAAAAGACAACAGGTTGTCCCTGAAGATTAAGGTCTGCGCGGAGACTATCACAAAGCGCGGACCCAAAACAGAGGCAGCCTTGCCAGTGACAGTCATGCCGGCATTGAGTAGAGGCTTTCTGTGGCAACCAAAACGAGCTTCGATTTGCCTTCGGTGAGCTTGACGCGCCACGTGCCTACCCGGCGGTCGATGGCTATTGGACCGCAGCGAATTTTCGGGCTGATGCAGATGAGTCGGCCAAAAACAAGCGCGTTCTGATTGTTGCAGGCCATCTTCACAGCCTATTTGGCGCTTAATGCGACTAAAAAATCTATGGCGTTATGCAGTCCGGGGTAGCCGCAGCTACCCCGGACCATCTTCCCTGAGCCCCTAAATACTGAACTTTTTCAGGCTGCGGACGGCCGCAGCTTCCAGATCAGCTATTCTCGCCTGCGCGGAACGATGGAAGTCCGCTACCGCGGCCTGCTGCTCGCTGGTTTTGGTCTGCGCCAACTCCACAACCGCCTCGCGCAGCTCTTCAACGGCCGTCAGCAGGCGCGTCATGCTGTCGGACGAACCGGCTTTCGTGCTTGATTTCTTCTTGGCGCGTTTCTTTTTCGAGGTTTTCTTCTTGCTCGCCTTTTTGCGAGTCGCTTTCTTCGACCCTGGCGCTGCCGCGACCTTCTTGGAGGCTTTCTTCTTGCCGGCCTTCTTCTTGCCGGCCTTCTTCTTGGAGGCCTTTTTCTTTGTGGCTTTCTTCTTTGTAGTCTTCTTCTTAGACGTCTTTTTTGAGAGGAATTTGCAGGGACATGGTCAGTTTCAGTTAACTTCCGGCACGAGTGGACGGGTTAGGCTCGCCGGAGGGCGGACCCATAACGCAGAGATCGGTTTGCCTCTCAGGACGTGAAGCGTTAGCGATCCCGGGTAAGTAGGATTTTGCAGAACACGCGCTCTATCTGAATCCGCCGGGGCCCCGTCCACTCTTCCTTGTTTGCGAGAGCAGCCAAGCATGTCTGGTCGTCAGGCCCTGAAGAAAATGTGCCTGATCGCCTTGGTCCTCATCGCCTATGTCCTCAGCGCACGCTCACTCATCACTGATGATCTTCCAGCCGGTCCCATAGGGATTATTGGGCGAGTCTGACTGGTAGGGAGAGCCAGCCCCGAACGGATTGTTGATGCTGTCCGGCGAGTACGGGCTACCAAAGCGGCCATACGGGTTGGAGATCGAATCCGGGTCGTAGGGATTGGTGCTCAACCGCCCACGATAATTGCCCTGCGCGTCATACAGGCGCGGCGCCTGAGTGGCATAGGGATTGGTGGCGCTGTTGTTGGAATATGGGCTGCCGAAACGGCTGTAGGTATTGTTGATCCCGTCGGACTGATATGGACTGCCGGCACCGTATGGATTGGCGGTCGAGCGGCTGTCGTATGGGTTGCTGCTCAGATTGCCAAGGCGTTGTTGCGATACTGCCAGGCTCGAGACCATGATCAGTGTCGCGGCCAGCGCAACGAAAAAGATCGGTCGATGTGTTTGTTGGTTCATTCAAAAAGCTCCTACTGCGGATTGTTGCTGGCGTGACGCCCACTCCAGCATTGGATGAAACGCCTGAGGTGTTTCGACTCAACTCTTGCCAAGCGTAGCCATTGACGCTGACCAGACGGTTTCAAGTATCTACGGGAACACCTCTTTCCGGCGAACTTCCCCTCCGATTCCGGCTGGGGCGTCTCTCTACTCATGGCTTCGATATCCCCTTCCTTTTGAGGATTGCAATTGGCATAGCGCCTGCTGGATGCGCTCACCCACTAAGTTTCCCGCCTCTAGCCAGCGGCCGGTGGATTCGTCCACATAGAGTCCACGGTTGACCTCGACCATCAGGGCGCTGACACGCCTGTCCTTTCGGTAGCACGAACCTGGCACCAGCGCACCGGCGAACGGTCTGTTGATGGCCACATCAAAACCTTCGGCACGGAACGTATGCAGAGCGGACAGTCGGAGTTGACCGGGCGTGTGATATCCGTCCATGCCCAGGCAGATTTCCGGTCGAGTTGGATTCTGATCTGGCTCATAGGGCAGCGGTCTGGACGGGAAGCTGTGGCAGTCGATCAGCAGGCAGCGGCCGTGCCGGCCGATGGCTCTGTCGACTGCCGCTTCCAGTCTTCGGTGGTGCGGCCAGTACCAGTCATCCAGAAGAGTATGGCGTTCCCGAGCAGAGATGGGTCGCCGCAGCGAGCGGCCATGCGATGTTGACCGGTAGATCACCCCCATCCCGCGCGCTGCCATGGGCTCATCGGCATCGTCGGAAAAACGCTCGACATCAACCACCAGTCGGCTAACCGGAGCCCGCACCACAGCAGGGTCGCGGACATCCAGGCCAAACAGTCGCGCGGTGGCATGATCAGTCATGCACAGAAGTTCATCGGCCAGTTCCGAGTCGCTCAGGACAAACTGCTCTCGCACTTCGGCAGGGATGTCCATGGCATCGTGCGGCAGGTGCCACACGACGTCCGGCTGAGAGACCGGGCGCTCGTGGGTGTCGACTTTCAACGGACTCACCGCTTCTTCGGCCAGACATGCCGGCCGATCGCGCGCATCTCGGCTGGCGTCAGCAGGCCCGAATCTGCAATCCAGTGGAAGCGATCCAGATCCTTGACCTCGATTTCTTCGATCAGCGAGGCGATGACCAGGTGGATGGCTGCAGTGCGTTCGTCAAGATCGCTGCTGGGGCACACGGTGCCTTCCTCTTTGCAAAGGCCCTGTTTAGCGGTATGCATTTAACGTCCCCCGCAAGTCGGGCTAAATCAGGACGTCTTTCAGGTTATGACTAGTCGAAGACCTGGTCGGCAATCGCGATAATGTCGGACACGCTCAGCAGGTCGCAATCGCGTATGAAGTGATAGCGCTCGGCGTAGAAATCACGCACCTCGGATGCAAGGCTGGCCTTGAGCAAATGAATGGCCACGCTGCGCTCGTCCAGGTCGATCCACGGTGCCCAGGCCGCCAGCCCATAGCACTGCTCACCGCCGAACCAGCTGGTCGGCAGGTCGTTCCACAGCGCCCAGTGCTGCCGGCGACGCTCCAGCCGGTAGATGTCGCAGCGCTCATTGATCGACGTCCAGGCCCATTCCAGTCCGGCCACCAGCCGGAGCGAGTCTGGATTCTCGAAGGTTCGGAACGGTAGGTCGGAGCAGGACGAAGCCTCCTCCAGCGCATAGCTCGTCTCAATGGTCCAGCCCACGGGCAGTGGCGGGATCTCGACCAGGTGGGCGGGCTCTTGCGAGGGCAAATCGTCATAGGTCTGGGCGACCAGTTTGCTGTAGCTCATCTTGGTCTCCTTGCTCAGGCGTTGCCAAGGATGTCGGGCGAGACCGGCTCGGCCTCGGCCCGGGCCACCCAGCCACCGATGAGGCTTTCCGGCGACATGTTGGTAAACACAATGCCAGGGCATTGCTGGCCGGGGCCATGCATGCCTTCGGCTGTGGCCAAATCCTTGTCGGGATCCAATCCGCCCTCGACAAGGGTATCGACGATTTCCGCAAAATCCTGACCGCTCATCGCGCCCATACGGAACAGGAAGTCGTCTTCGGCGTAGTGCTGGAGCTGCTCGCGGAAACCCTCGAGACCGCCGACAAAGCGGGCTTCGACCCGGGACTTCAGGACGAAGATATTCATCAAACCAACGGGGAGTGACATCACCATTTCCTCTTGATCGGAAACGCCCTGTTTAGCGGTATTCGTTTAACGTCCCCCGCAAGTCGGGCTAAATCGGGACGTGTAGCGTGGGCTCGTTTCCGAACCCCACCCGATCAAGATATGCCAGATGAATCGCTTTTTGCAAAATTCCCCTCTTCTTTTTTCGCACCTCGCCCTTTCCGATTCTCAGCTTGTGAGAAATCCTTAGTTCAGAGTGGCACCCGATAAGGAAACCGTCAGGTAGATTCCCCATGAGAAACAAAGCCCACCAATGCGATGCCATTCCCGCCGGCATCCGCGTCGAACCCGACAGTGGCTACCTTGGCAAAGACACCCAATGGGTGCTGGTTGTCAGCCGAGAGGCCACCGAGGCGGATCTCGAGGAAAACAACTATCTTGAGAATGTCGGCGAGGAA
>PXBU01000178.1 GCA_003566795.1 Puniceicoccaceae bacterium
ACGGTGGTATGAGCCGGGCAGACTCCAATGCGTGGGGTCAAGAAGCCGGAGAGCGCCTCCAGCATCGCCTCATGGAGGAAGCCAAACGCGGCGTCGAAATCCTCGAACGCGTCAAGACCCTGGGGAAATTCGAGAAATAGGATGCCGGGCCGTGACCGCTCCGCGACGCGGCAAGCTGGAGGCTGCCGCCACCACACCAGCGCCGCGTGGCTCGCGGGCACGCTCGCCCTCCCCTCGCTAACGCGGTGCCACCGCGTCTGCCTTAAGTGAAACCGGAATTAGTTTGCCATTTGCCGAGCTTGCGATTGATTAGCTTTTCTACTGCTGAAAGCCCCATTTAATTGCAGCACCCAAAGCACTATTATGACACATAACAGGAAAAAGAAGCCGTCCGCACTGAAATCAATTATACTGGGGGGCGCGCTGAGCGCGTGTTGTCTGGCTGCCAACGCCGGGGGCGAGGCTTCGGGCACTCCGCTGAAGGTCTATATCTTCGCAGGGCAGTCGAACATGACGGGGATGGTCGGCAACCATACCCTTGAGCACATCCGAATGTTCCCCGACACCGCCCAGGAGTTTGCAGCCCTGTTCGATGAGGAGGGTAACCCGGTCATCCTGAATGACGTCTATGTGGCGCAGTGGCGGGATAAAGATAGCGGGGCATTAGCACCACGGTATGGTGGTGGCAGCAGGGGCCGCATGTTTGGCCCGGAATACCCTTTTGGCGTTTACCTGCACCAGGCCCGTCAGGAACCCGCTCTCATTATCAAAGCTTCCCAGGGAGGCCGCTCGCTAAACTATCATTTCCGGCCGCCCAGTGCGGGTGAATGGACGCCGCCTGCGGGGCATCCGGACCTGGAAGAAGCAGAAATAGTAAGGCTTCCGATACCGGAGCAACTGGACTTGCCCGCTGACTACGTGGAGTCCGAGGAGGTGGTGCCGGAAACAGCCAGCCGCAGAACCGGCAACTACATGGGTATATCGGGGATGCGCGGCGTACAGCTCGACGAAATAAATGGCGTGCACCCCCTTGCCGTGGCTTTCCGCGCGGGAAGAGAAGAAAGGGTCCCCGGGCGGCTTCTGCGAGGGGGAGACCTGATCATCGGCCTGGATGGTGCAGGTCTGGGCGAGGACGCGATCGGCCAGTGGCGTGACGCTTACTGGGGGGCCAGAACTATCGATGGTGACTGGATGCTCGAGATTACGCTCTGGCGCGAAGGAACCATTAAAACGATTCACTTTGATATCGCCGAAACGCTCGATGGCGGACGCGAGGCGCTTCCGCAGGAGATTGAAAGGATGAAAGAGCAAGCGATTGCGCGGGAGGCGCAGCGCGGCGGGTATTATCGCGAGATGATAAGCTATGTGCAGGAAGTGTTAGGCGACATCGGGAGCGTCCACCCGGGATATGACGAAGCCGCCGGCTATGAGATTGCCGGTTTTGTCTGGTTCCAGGGCTACAATGACCTCGTCAGTGGCGGCACCTACCCCAACCGTGACCAGCCCGGTGGATACGATAAATACACGTGGCTGCTGGAGCATTTTATCCGTGACATCCGCAGGGATCTGCAGGCACCCGAACTTCCCTTTGTGATCGGCGTGCTGGGTGTGGGGGGTGACGAAGTGCCTCCCAGCAGTAACTTGGGATACTTCCAGCAGGCCCAGGCCGCTGTGGCCAAGCAACCGGAGTTCCAACATACCGTGGCAAATGTCCGGACCGGTAAATATTGGGATCAAGAGCTGGTCGGCTTGATAGAAAATACCGGCACCAGCCAGCGGCTGCAAAACGGAGATTGGGCCAAAGTAAAGGGCCCCGATGGTACACCCGTGTGGGACGAGCAACCCAGCTATGAGGATTATCGCTCCTACGTGCTCCAGCGCGCCCAGTCCGATCAAGGCTATCACTACTTCGGCTCCGCCAAGATCATGTCCGGCATTGGCAAGGGCTTTGCCGAGGCGATGCTGGAGTTGAAGGATAATTAATTAACGGCAAAATAACGGGTTTGGGTAACATACCCTCATGAGCAAGGCCGTGGCGACGGCACGAGCGTGCCGTCGTCCCTGAGTTCCGATCCGCCCGAAATTCTCTGGGTGGCCCTTGGGCTTGCATCATCAGTTAACTCATGTTACCAGAAACTATGGATCAAGAACGTCATCACACCGCCAAAAACAAACAACCCCACCCCGCGGGCCGGGTCCACAGACTGCTCATTACCCAGTTGTTTGTCCTGTTCCTGGTTTTTGATACCTCGGCGCACGCTTCTTTTTACACCGAGGACCAGCTGTTTTCACGTCGTCCCGACGCATCCGCGACGATGACCGAGATTGCACGCTTCGGCCCGGTGGGCCTGGGCATCGAGTTGCACCAGCCCGCCTTCGTGATGAAGATCGGGAACGTCGAGGAAGGATCCCCCGCTTACAAGACGGGTCAGTTGAAAGAAGGCCAGATCATCGAGACGATCAATGGCGAACGCCTGCGCGATATCGACCCGCGGATTCAATTGGGCAATATCATCACCCAGGCCGAAGCCACGGACGGCAAAATCGAGCTGGTCGTCCGGGATGATGCGAATGCCCCCACACAAAACGTCAGACTGGAAATCCCGGTTTTGGGCACCTACAGCGACACCTGGCCGCTCAACTGCCCAAAGTCGGATCGCATCGTCCGTAATCTTGCCGACTGGGCGGCCGAGCAGGAGCCAAGAATCCAAGTGATGGGTGGCTTGCGGATGCTCTTCCTACTGTCCACCGGGGAGGAACAGGACCTGGCCGTCGTGCGCAAGTGGATTGCCGAACTGGCAGAGCAACACGCAGGCGCAGAAATGATTAGTTCGAGTGTGAACTGGCATCTTGGCTACAGCGCGGTCCCCATCGCGGAATACTATATCCGGACGGGCGATGAGACCGCCATTCCACTCATTGAGGGTCTGGTGCGTGCTGCCGAGCATAATTACATGCCCGGTGGGTGGTCCACCCGTGGTAGGGGTGGCTGGGGCTACATGCTGGGGGGGCGCATGAGTGCCGCTGGTGTGCACGTATCCACCTTCCTGATGTTGGCGGCCGAGTGTGGTGTGGCAGTGGACCCCTACATTATGACAGCTGCAGTGCGCGAGTTTACCCGCCATGTCGCACGCGGAAATGTGCCCTATGGTGATCAACTGCCTGAAAATGGCTACACGGACAATGGCAAAAACGGGGCGGTTGCGTTCACCATGGCTGCGGCGGCGGCGGTCTCTCCCGAAGGCGAGCAATCTGTCTATGCCAGTGCGCGTGACGCCACTGCCATGCGTGGATTCTATTCGACTCACTGGATGCTGCACGGCCACACCGGGGGCGGTGTCGGCGAAATCTGGCGCGGCGCAGGCATGGGTTTGATGCACGATAAAGACACCCCGCGTTACCGTTCCTTCATGGACCATCGCAAGTGGTTTTATGAATTGTCGCGTCGCTATGACGGATCCTTCGCGATCCTGGGGGGCGGAGGCTACGATAACACCGGCTGGGGCGCTGGCATGGGGCTGAGCTACACCATTCCACGCGCAACGCTGCGTATTTCGGGGGCACCTCCCTCCCAGCATAGCCATGAAGTCTCGTTGCCGTCGCAAATCTGGGGCACGACGGCCGACAATGATTTTTATTCGCTTAAACCTGCCCATATGTCGGGTGGAACCGCTCCCGCCGTGGACCAAGAACGGGTGGGAAGAGATTACTGGATCCCTGCCATCCTGAATCGTATTTCAGAGGGTGATGCAGACATCATCCGGACGTATATCCGTCACCCTGATTTCGAGGTGCGCCGTCGGGCCGCAGAGCGTTTGAACGATGCCGGCGGCTTGGTCATGGAGGCCCTGCGTTCCGAAGATGCCCGCCTCCGGGATGTCGGGGTGATGGGCCTGGAATACCACGCAAGCTTACGTAACGACGAGACGATGGCGATACTGCTGGGAATGATCAATGATCCGGAAGAATCGTGGTGGGTGGTGCATCGCGCCTTACGGGTCGTGCAGCAGCACATGGACGACATCGAGACCTTGAAACCGCATACGGATCGCATCCTGCATTGGGTCGAACACGATGACTGGTGGCTGAGCAAGCGGGCCATTCGCATCGCGATCCGCCTGGCCGTGAATGAGCATGAGACCGACCGAATTCTCCGCACAGTAGGACAGAAGTTGGCCGAAAACCGGCGTTGTTCCCTCTGGCGCTCCAGGGACATGATCAGTGATATAGAAGATGCCCCGGATGCAGTGCGTGATGAGTTGCTGGCCATGCTGACTACGGTCTATCAAACTTGGCCGGTCGAGTCAGAAGAGCTATTGGAACCGGTGCATCCCGGCTCAGAGTCGGATCTGGTCGGACGTGTCGCGGAAGTCATGACCTCTTTGGACGGTGGCTTCGAACGCCTGTATCAACTTTCACAACTGCGATACCCGGAAAAGACTCTGGCCCACCAGAATTTGTTTTTGGAGAACCAGGATCAGTTGGAAAATTATCCTGAACTGCTGTCGCGCGTGCTGGATCTGACGCGCGAGGAATTAATTCCGGAGTTTGTGGTGGAGAACGCGGAAGCCCTGTTTGTAACACGTTTTACCCGCCCGACCAGTCGCCGTCCCCGGGTTTACCGGGATCAGGCTGACCAGCGTCTGGAGGATCTCGTTGGCCTATACCAGCAAGCTGGAATCGATGACTACAATTGGCATGATTACGGGCCGGAACGCTCGGAGATGGAATGGGCGTATCATACCTTTGATCCGAAGGAGCAACCGCCCGTGGGCCAGGAGCGTGCTCGACTGGGCCGCTATCGCGAAGTCACCTACCCCGATGGCATGCAGGATTGGAACCTGCCGAGCTTTAATCCCGCCGCAGCAGGCTGGGAACGCGGGCTGGCCCCGTTTGCACACCTTAATGGGGAAAAGCGGGCTTGCGGTTATCGTTGTAACCGCCACGAGGGCATAGGGATGGATTTTTGTGGTTGCGCGGAGACCCCTAACACGTTCTGGGAAAATGAAGTATTGCTCAAGGCAGGTGTGTTCGAGATCCCGCCCTTTGAGGAAGGTTATGCCTACCGCATTTTGTATGGCGGTTCTTCACACGTTGGCTATGGCGATGGCACCCATATCTATGTGAATGGTGAGCGGATCCTGCACAGAGACAGAGCGGTGGATCGCCGGGCAGGTGGCCAGCCCATGGGAACTCTGGTCCGTCATCATTGGTGGGACCACTTTGAGAGTGGCCGAGTACATCTGGCCGCGAAAAGCTTCCTGAAATATCGACACGACAATTGGGGCAATTCCCTGACCGTGTTTATGCAACACAGAAAGCTGCCGCCGCTGCGCGATGATTTCTACCGAGGCTTGCAGTTGGTCGGTCTGCGCAATGACGCATGGCAGGAAGCGCAACACCCGGACAGTGATCTCGACCCCAATGAGGACCTCTACGTCTGGGACGGCCAAACTCGTGAGAATGTGCGCGCGATCGGCGCTTGGCAGGTATTGGATGAGGTCCAGCAGATTGCTGACTTTGAGCCAGGGTCACTGAAACGCCCTTCGAGTGATTGGCGCCCGGCCTTGTCGGAAATCGAACTGGAGAATGACCTGGCCACGAGCGATCCGCTGATCGTCTGGACAGGCAGTGCGCTGCTGGACGTCCAGCGTAAAGAAGCACTTGCCGTCCAGCACGCCCAAGTTCACGGCAAAGACTACCTCTTTATCCAAGCCGGTGGGTTCAGCCCCGACCATCCCGAGGACTGGACCTCCCCATGGCTGGTGTTTGCAAAACAATGAACTGATGGCTAAATCTTAGCTTGCGTCATCAATTAAGTAATGATTACTAGAAAACCATGATTCAGGATCATATGTACATCCCCACCCCCAAAATCAGAAAGCCACGCCCATGCACCGATTATTTAAACTGCTCATTCCCCAGATTCTTGTCCTTTGCTTTGTCTTGGAAACGTCGGGACAAAATTCCTTCTATGCGGAAGACCGCTTGTTTACGACGCGGCCCAGCGAAACAGACCACTTAACCGAGATCGAGCGCTTCGGCCCGGTGGGCCTGAGCATTGAGCTGCACCAGCCCGCCTTCGTGATGAAGATCGGAAGCGTTGAAGCAGGCTCCCCTGCCGACCAGACGGGACAGCTGAAAGCAGGCCAAATCATCGAGACCATTAATCGTCAGCCATTGCGCAATATTGATCCGCGGATTCAATTGGGTAATATTATCACCGAGGCCGAGGCGGGTAACGGGGTGATCACGCTGGCTGTACGCAATGAGGGTGATTCCATGACGCGTAACGTTGTGGTGCGCATCCCTACCCTGGGCAGGTATAGCGATACCTGGCCGCTCAATTGCGCAAAATCGGACCATATCGTCCGTGGTCTGGCCGATTGGGCCGCCAAGCAGGGGCCACAGATCTCCTACGATGGTGGCTTGCGGATGCTTTTCCTGCTGTCGACAGGCGAGGACCAGGATTTGCGGGTGGTGCGCGACTGGGTCGCGCAGCTGGCACAGGAGACTGCCAACCAGGACTCGCTCTCGTCAAACAACTGGCATACTGGCTATAGCGGAATTCCTATTGCAGAGTATTATATCCGCACTGGTGATACCACCGCGCTCCCACTCATTCAAAAGCTAGTAAGCAGCGCTGAGCGCAACTACATGCCCGGCGGTTGGTCCACCCGAACCCGAGGCAACTTCCGCTATGGCCGTATCAATGCCGCCGGGGTGCATGTGACTACCTTCTTATTGTTGGCGGCGGAGTGTGGGGCGGAACTGGATCCGCACATCAAGGAAGCGGCACTACGTCAATTTACGCGCTTCGCCGGACGCGGCAATGTGCCTTACGGCGACCACCTTCCCGAAAACGGCTACACCGACAATGGGAAAAACGGGGCGCTTGCTTTCACCATGCAGGCCGCGAATGCAGTAAGCCGCGGGGGCGAACAATCTGTCTATGCCCGTGCGCGTGACGCTTCCGCCATTCGTGGCTTTTATTCGACCCACTGGATGTTGCATGGACATACTGGTGGCGGTCTGGGTGAAATCTGGCGGGGTGCAGGCATGGGTTTGATGCATGACAAAG
>PXBU01000051.1 GCA_003566795.1 Puniceicoccaceae bacterium
AGGAAAATATCTGACGTCGCCCTTCCTGAGCCCAGCCGGGACCAGCGGAACGAATCGAAACCAAACGGTGCGGACGATCACCGAGCACCGTATGCACGGCGGCTGCAATCACGGCAATCAGCGCCGGATCCTCCTCATCGCTGACTGAGTTCGCTGCGGCTGCGCCGCCAGCCGAGTCATCCGCTGCTGGTGTGGTGTCTGCCACACCAGGCTTGGACGGCGCTGGTGCTGCTGCTTTGGAAGCCTTTTTAGCGGTTCGCTTGGCAAACCACATACCCAACAAAAAGGTGACGGATGCCAGGGTAGCCAACACAATCACCACAAAAAGAAAGCCGACCAAAACGATGCCGCCTGCACTCGGGCTCGGTTCTGTCGTGGCGAGAAGTTGTCCCAATACTGTTAAGGAGTACATCATACTTGGGTTGGTCGTGAAGTCATTTAAAGTTTACAGCGGAATATTACCGTGCTTTTTGGGTGGTCGAGTATCGCGCTTGCTCAGCGTGTTGCGCAGGGCAAGTGCCAGAGCGGCTCTGGACTGAGCGGGCTCGATCACATCCGTAATCATGGCACCCGCTGCGGCCTGATAGGGTGATGAGAATTCTGCCCGGTAGGAGTCGCAGAGCTCAAGGGTCTTGGCTTTGGGATCCTCTGCCGCATTAATCTCTTTTTTGAAGAGAATCTTGGCGGCACCCTCGGCACCCATCACCGCAATCTCAGCCGTGGGCCAGGCAAAAACCATATCAGCCCCCAGGTCGGAAGAGCACATCGCCAGGTAGGCACCACCATAAGCCTTGCGCATGATAAGCGTAATCTTCGGCACCGTCGAGGCCGCGTAGGCAAACAGCATCTTGGCACCGTGCCGGATGATGCCACCCTGCTCCTGCGCCAGTCCGGGCATAAAGCCGGGAATATCGACCAGCGAAACAATGGGGATGTTATAGATATTACAGGTCCGAATGAAGCGGGCACCTTTGTCTGAACTATCAATATCCAATGTCCCGGCCTTGACCATCGAATTATTGGCGACTATACCAACAACCACGCCCTCGATGCGGGCAAAACCCACTATAATATTGCGGGCGAAATCCGGCATGATTTCGAAAAAGTCACCGTCATCCACCAAGCGCTCAATTACCGCTGAGGTATCCAGTGCCTCTTTGTTGCTAGCCGGAACGATCTCGTTCAGCTCGGGATCATCCGAGAGATCCAGGTCATCAAACTGGTGGGGGGGATCCGAGATGTTATTGCTGGGCAGGAAAGACAGCAGCTTGGCAGTCAACTCCATCGCATGCTTATCGTCGTCTGCGACCAGATGGATATTACCCGAAATGCTGGCGTGTGCGGCGGCCGAGGCAAATTGCTCCAGTGCCGCACTCTCACCGGTCGCCGCTTTAATCACGTCGGGCCCACAGATAAACATGTTGGCATGATCACGGGTCATGATCAAAAAGTCCGTCAATGCTGGTGAATAAGCAGCTCCGCCAGCACAAGGTCCGGCGATCACCGCCACCTGGGGAACCACGCCGGAAAGCAACACGTTCTTAAAGAAGACCTGTCCATAGCCGCTGAGGGAATCCACCCCCTCCTGGATACGCGCGCCACCCGAGTCATTCACCCCCACTACCGGCATACCTGCCTCGTGCGCAAAATCCATCAGGTCACAAATCTTTTTGGCATGGATACGCCCCAAGGAGCCACCGCTGACCGTGAAATCCTGAGAATAGGCGGCTACCGGACGCCCGTCGACCAAACCGGTGCCACAAACCACTCCGTCATAGGGCAAATCCTTCTTTTGCATGCCGAAGCGATGGCAACTATGCTTGGCATGCATGCCAAACTCCTGGAAAGTACCCGCCTGAAAAAATGTTAGCAAGCGCTCACGCGCCCCCATGACTCCTTTTTCGTGGCGCTTCGCCAATTTATCTGCGCCACCCGCCTTGCTGGCGGCTTCGCGACGTTCTCTAAGCTCTTCGAGTAATTTTGGGTCAATTGCCATAGTATTTTCCTCTTATGATAATTCAGGTGCAGCACTATTTTTTTGGCATGCAAAATTCGGTGAGCACGCCATGGGTGGACTTGGGATGTAAAAAGGCAACCAACTTGTTGGCCGCTCCGTCAAAAGGCACCTCGTGGATCAGACGCACACCTGCCGCCGAGGCTTGCTTCAATTGCCCCGCGATATCGTCCACCGCAAAAGCTATATGGTGAATCCCTTCACCATTTTTCTCCAGGAACTTGGCAATCGGGCTGTCATCCGAGGTGGGCTCCAGCAATTCAATATGCACATCACCTGCCTCGAAGAATGCAGTCTTCACTTTCTGCGAAGCAACTTCTTCGCGCCCGTGACAGTGAAGGCCGAGCGCTTTTTCGTAATACTCGACGCTCTCCTCGAGGTTGTTTACGGCGATGCCCAGGTGGTCAATTTTTGTTATCATAATTTGGACAGTTTCATCGCATACATTGAGATTAGCCAAGCTTACGTCAATCGTAATTTATATTAAACTAGCTTATTGACTTTTTTTTGGGACATTTTATAAAATAACATGTAGAGTTACTATAATTGCGCATGAAAAATCAATTGAACAACGATAACAAGAAATTGCTCGAAAACTTTCCGGCTCCCAGCAAGCAAGAGTGGCGGGCGGCGGCCGAGCAATTGCTGAAGGGTGCTCCCTTCGACAAGATAATGAAGCGGATGACGCCGGAGGGCATTGAGCTGGAACCCATATTCTGGCGAGATGTGCTGGAGAACCTGCCTGCCACTGAAACCGCACCGGGCTTCGACGGTTACCTGCGGGGGACGCGCGCATCCGGCTACCGGGGAGAACCCTGGGAGATCGCGCAGGAACTGCCCTACGGAACTCCCCGCGAGTTCAACCGCGCTGCCACCAGCGACCTGATGCGCGGTCAAAACGCGCTCAACGTCTCCTTCGACATCGCGACCTTGCAGGGGCTGGACCCCGACGCAGCCAAAGTCGGCGAAGTGGGTGCTTGCGGTCTCTCGCTGGCCTGCCTGGAGGACATCCAAGTCGCTTTTAAGGATCTCATCCCCGATGCGATCAGCTTTCACTTGCGAACGGGCTGTTCCGGCATGGCCATAGGTGCCCTGTTCTTTGCCTGGCTGAAGCAACTCGGGGCCAACCCCGCGAAGATCAAAGGCAGTCTGGGAATGGATCCGCTCGCCGTGAAAGCTGCCTCCGGCCAGACACCAGTGAACCTCGCCTTGCTATTCCAAGAGCAAGCCACTCTGGCCAAATACTGCACTGAGCATGCTCCCGGCATGAGAGCGGTTGGCGTCTCTGCGCTCCCCTACCATCAAGCCGGCGCATCCGCCGTAGAGGAACTGGGGATCGCACTGGCCACTGGAGTTGCCTATTTAACTGAGCTGACCGAACGGGGTCTATCGGTGGATGATGCCGCCAAACAAATTCGCTTCACCTTGGCCATCGGAGGCAACTTCTTTATGGAAATCGCCAAGCTCCGCGCCGCGCGCGTGCTATGGGCTCAGGTTGTCGCCGTCTTTGGAGGCAGCGAAGAGGCCCAAAAGATCTCCATGCATGCCCGCACCGGCCTCTACAACAAGACCCAGAAAGATCCTTACGTGAACATGCTACGCACGACAACCGAAGCTCTGAGCGGAGTGATCGGCGGTGTCGACAGCCTCTGCGTGGGCAACTTTGACGAGGTCGTGCGCGAGCCGGATGCATTCAGCCGCCGTATCTCCCGTAATACGCAGATTATCTTGCAGGAAGAGTGTGATCTGACTGCGGTGGTGGATCCGGCTGGCGGCTCGTGGGCGATCGAGTGGTTGACGAATGAAATCTGCCAAAAATCCTGGGCATTTTTCCAGGAGATTGAGCAACAGGGCGGCATGGTCGACGCCTTGACCAGCGGCTTTATTGCGAAAAAGATTGCGGTCACGGACGCTGGCAACCGGGAGCTACTCAACCAGCGCCGGGACAGCCTCATTGGCACCAACGTCTACCCTAATCTCGAGGAGCAGGCACTTGAAGGCCGCGCCCCGGATTACGCCGAGCTACGCGCGCAGCGAGCCAAAGAGATTGCCGAGCAACGAACTACGGCTGACGAGGATACAGATACTCAAATCTTGCAGGGACTGAAAGCCATCCTCGAATCCAGCCGCGAAGATGCCATGGGTGCGCTGGTGGAGGCGACTCTCGCAGGGGCCACTATCGGCGAGATCACCCGCACGATCCGAGCGAGTGCCAGCCCGGCGGAGCCCATGCCAGCACTCCCCAAAGTGCGTCTGGCTCAAGGCTACGAGGAGCTTCGCGCCGCTGCCCAGAGATTTGCTGAGGAAACCGGCAATGCCCCCAAGATATTCCTGACCAACCTTGGACCGCTGCGCCGCCACAAGCCACGCGCTGACTTCACCCGAGGCTTTTTTGCCGCCGGTGGCTTTGAGGTCATCTCACCGGCTGGCTTTGAAGACCCGACCGATGCGGTGGCCGCGCTCAAAGAATCCGGCGCAGGCATTACCGTCATCTGCGGCGCAGATCCCGACTACGAGGAAAAATTCACCGATTTCGCCGAGGCGATCAAGCACGCGATTCCCGAAATGCAGGTCGTCCTGGCCGGCTTCCCCGGCGAGAAAGAAGCCAGCTATCGAGCCGCTGGCATGGATCACTACATCTTCGTCAAATCCAATAATTACGAAACCAACCGCCGCTACCTGGAAGGGCTGGGAGCCATTAATGACTAACAACTAATGTCTAATCTACAATTAGTTATTAATCATCAGTCATCAGTCATTACCAATTAGCCATCAGTCATTAAATTTAATGAAACCAAATTTCTCAAAAATCTCTTTTCAATCACCCCAGCCCGCCGCTTCCCGCGAGGAGTGGGCGGCGCAGGTCAAAGCTGAAACTGGAAAAAGCGTCGAAGAACTCGTCCATGCGACCATGGAGCAAATCGACGTCGACCCACTCTACGGCAAAGAGGCCTATGCGCGCATGGAGCACCTCGACTTCACTGCCGGGATCGCCCCGCATTTGCGCGGTCCCTATGCCACCATGTATGCATTTCGTCCCTGGACGGTCCGGCAGTATGCGGGTTTCTCCACTGCGGAGGAGTCCAACGCCTTCTACCGGCGCAACATCGCCGCCGGTCAGCAGGGCCTGTCGGTGGCCTTCGACCTCGCCACGCACCGCGGCTACGACTCCGATCACCCGCGCGTCGTCAGCGATGTGGGCAAGGCCGGGGTCGCCATCGACTCAGTCGAGGACATGCACATTCTTTTTAACAATATCGACCTCTCCCGTGTCTCCGTCTCCATGACGATGAATGGTGCTGTCATCCCGGTGCTGGCCTTCTATATACTGGCGGGCCTTGAGCAGGGCTGCAAGCTGGAGCAACTTGCGGGCACGATTCAAAACGATATCTTAAAGGAGTTCATGGTGCGGAACACTTACATCTATCCGCCCGCCCCCTCGATGCGAATCATCGGCGACATCTTCGAATACACCTCGAAGCACATGCCTAAGTTCAACTCCATCTCCATCTCCGGGTATCACATGCAGGAAGCCGGTGCCACCGCCGATCTCGAAATGGGCTACACCCTGGCTGACGGCTTGGAATACCTGCGCACCGGCGTGAATGCAGGCCTCGATATCGATGCCTTCGCACCGCGCCTCTCCTTTTTCTGGGCCACCGGCAAGAACTTCTTCATGGAGATTGCCAAGATGCGCGCCGCCCGACTGCTGTGGGCCAAGATCGTCCGACAGTTTGACCCCAAAAACCCGAAGTCACTTGCCTTGCGCACGCACTCTCAGACCTCCGGCTGGTCGCTGACCGAGCAAGACCCCTTCAACAACGTCGCCCGCACGGCGATCGAGGCACTGGCTGCGGCCTGCGGCCACACCCAATCACTCCACACCAACGCCCTGGACGAAGCCATCGCGCTGCCGACTGACTTCTCGGCCCGCATCGCGCGCAATACGCAGCTCTTCATCCAGGAAGAAACCGGCATGACGCGCTTCATCGACCCCTGGGGCGGCAGCTACTATGTGGAAGCGCTCACCCACGAGCTGATGCACAAAGCCTGGGCCCACATCCAGGAGTGTGAGGAATACGGCGGCATGACCAAGGCTATCGAGGAAGGCATCCCCAAGCTCCGGATCGAGGAAGCCGCCGCCCGCCGTCAGGCCCGCATCGACTCCGGCAAGGAAACCATCGTCGGACTCAACAAATACCGCCTCGAAAAGGAAGACCCCATCGAGACTCTCGACATTGATAACTCCGCCGTGCGCGATTCCCAAATCGCCCGCCTCAAAAAAATACGCGCTGAGCGGGACAACAAGGCAGTCAAATCCAGCCTCGAAGCACTCGCCAACGCCATGCGGGACGGTGACGGCAATATCCTTGCGCTCGCAGTTGACGCCGCCTCCAAGCGTGCCACTCTCGGGGAAATTTCCACTGCTATTGAGAGCGTGGTGGGCCGTTACCGTGCCAACATCCGCTCGATCTCAGGAGTTTACGCCAGAGAATTCGGAGCCGCACCCGCCATGGACGAAATCAAAGAACTCATTGCAAAATTTGAAGCCGAGGAGGGCCGTCGGCCCCGTATTATGATCGCAAAGATGGGGCAGGACGGTCACGACCGCGGGGCCAAAGTAGTGGCCACCGGTTACGCAGACCTGGGCTACGATGTCGATATCGGCCCACTCTTCCAAACGCCGGAAGAGACCGCGCGCCAAGCAGTGGAGAACGACTGCCACATCGTCGCTATGTCGTCTCTCGCGGCGGGCCACAAGACCCTGCTCCCGCAACTGGTCGCCGAACTAAAGCAACTCGGCCGCGAGGACATCATGGTCGTGTGCGGCGGTGTCATTCCCGCCAAGGATTACGAGTTTCTCTACCAACAGGGTGCCAAAGCCATTTTCGGCCCCGGCACGGTCGTCCCCGAATCCGCAAAAAAAATGCTGCAACTGCTGCTCGCAGAGCGATAGTATCTGACTAATTAAGTTTTCCCAATCGTTGTAGCGGAATGGGGAACCCATTTCGAACTGATTTCCTTCCTATGAGCATTTCCACCAAACGCGG
>PXBU01000046.1 GCA_003566795.1 Puniceicoccaceae bacterium
CTATATAAAAAATTTCCTTAGCGGAAAAGTTGATGCCGTCATCTACGTTGTTCGGGATATACAGGCGTGTTCTGCGATTGCGCAGCGAAGTGCTACTACTCGCCACAATCGCATGCCCATTGGGGATATACTCACCCGAGCCGGGATCCTGCGTCCAGTCGGTCGTGGCCTGATCGGGCGGGAAGAGGGTATCGAGCGTCCAGTATTCGGCGATGATGATGCGGTCGCCGCTTTGTACGCCGTCGAGGTTGTCGCCGTTGAGGTCGATGGTGACGCTGTCGGTGGAGTTGGCGGTGATATCATACCAGCGTCCGTCACGGGCACCATTGGCGAACTTGAGGTAATGCCGATTCAGGCTGCCGGGCTCAAAGGTGAGTGCATCCAGCGGGATCTCACGCAGGTCCGGCTCGCCATCGACTGTGAGGGGCGCACCGTCGGTCACTGTGCGGCGGCTGCCTTCTTTGCGGAAGGGAATGCCGACAATCGTATCCGAATTGGTGAGGCAGGTGATCTTGTTGAAACCCAGTGGATCCGTCATCATCACCTCAGGTGCGGACTTTACCGTGGTGGCGAAAGCCAGCGGGAGGGATACTAGGGTCAGTAGAACGGTAGCAGAGCGTACTCTCATAAGATTTTGGATCGTGGTTGATTACCAACGATTCGCAAGCTGGAAATGCCTCAAGGGCCGGGCTGAATCATAGTTTTAATATTTTTTTACAAGATGATCTGTGGGTTCTTCGCGATTTTTAATGGAAGACGCTACTTCCTCTAAAAAGGTTTGTGTCATGGAGCAGCACTACAGGTGGGAATTCGGCCTCGGCATTACTGGCATTGTTCTGCCGTAAATTATTCTGCCCTCGGCATGCTGCTGCGAGTAGCCCCTCTGTGGAGGAGCTGCTCGCAGGGCTTTGTCGCGTTGCGGTAATTCGGGGGCATCGCCTCGACGGCGACGCTGCCATCCGCAAGCGGAGGCACCACGGGGGTGGGACGTCGAATCTTTGGGGACGCTGTCGCTGCACTAAATTTTGCGATAAATCCCGATGTCGCTATCGCCAAAGTAGGCGATCAGGATGGCATCGACGCCGGCGACTGCATCGAATAGTTTGAGCATCATCTCCTGTTCACCCGGCCAGGGGTAGGCGTAGAACACATCCACTTCGGCGATATCGACTTCCTGCAGCGCGTCCCGGTAGACTGGGCTGCGGTCGAGGTGGTAACCGAAGCTATCGTCCGGCACCACATCGCTGCCTCCCGCAGTTTCATATTCAATAAAGCCCTCCGGGATGTAGCTGGTGCAGAGGAAGTTGGCTGCGATGGATTGGCTCTGCAGTAGAGCTTGAGCGATGTCGACGAGTCCGGCGCGTAGCTCGATGCCGGTGGCTTCATAGCCTAGCAGTGCGGCCATCCCGGTGGCCACTCCGAAGCCGCTGCCCCATTCGAGAAATCGCTGCCCCGGCACGAGACCGCGCGCGGTTACCCACTGGAGTGCGGCATAGACTTGGGCGGGCTCACTCGCGATGTAGCGCGGGTAGCGCTGGTTGAGTTTCTCCGCGTAGAACTGCTCAAAGCGCAACTCGGCTGCATCGATCAGCCGGCGAACGGCGTCGGGGAGCTCGTGCTCTGACGAGCTATATTCATACGCTAAGTCGTGATAGGCCATTTTATTCTATATTCAGAAGTCGGAGGTCAGAGAACAGAGAACAGAGGTCAGATTTCGAAGTTAAACGTCTTGCGTAAGATTTGTTAATCGTCGTTTTCACGAAGCACGAAATCGCATGATTATCTGGTAATCAACCTCTGACCACTGACCTCTGTCCTCCGTCCTCTGTCTTCTCTTCACCAGGCTCACTCCTCCGGTCCGATGAGTTTCTGGATATCGCGCCGGTCTTTTTTAGTGGGGCGCCCTTGTCCTTTATGGGAGAAAAGGCGCGCGTTTTCGCGTTTTTCGCGGGCCGCAGCATATTCGCTTTCGGGTGTCTGGTCGTCGAGGTATTCTGCGACCAGCGGGGCACCGATACGTTTTTCAGTCAGAGCCAGCACATGCAGGGTGCGGGTGAGCGCCTTGGTGCGGGCGATGATGGTGTCGCCAACGCGAATCTTGCTGGCGGGTTTGGCAATCTGGCCATTGACGCGCACGGCCGAGCCGCGGCAGGCATCAGCCGCGTCGGAGCGGGTCTTGTAGACGCGGACCGCCCACAGCCATTTATCCAGCCTTATCTGGTTCATGTTAAATGGTCCCGACCGCCTTTTTCATGCGTTGCAATCCTTCCTCCAGTCGGTCGCGGGGGCAGCCGAAATTCAAGCGCAGATGCTGTGCGCCATCGAAGGGGCTGCCATCGGAGAGGCCCACTCCATGTTGCTCGAAAAAGTGGGCTGGGTGTTTCAGACCGAGTGCGCTGACATCGAACCAGGCCAGATAAGTAGCCTGCATGGGGCGGAAGGTGATCTGCGGCAGCTCGCGCTGAATAAAATCATAAACCAGTTCATAGTTCCCGCGCAGGTAGCGCAGCAGCTCCTGCCGCCAGGCTTCGCCGTGGTTGTAGGCCGCAGCGCAACCGGCATAACCGAAGCAGTTCACCTCGGTGATGATCCCACGGATCGTCTGCTGAAATTGCTGGCGCAGCTGCGGATTTTCGATGACGGAGAACGCGCAGGCGAGGCCGGGTAGATTGTAGGTCTTACTCGGAGCCATTAAGGTGACGGTGCGCTGGGCGATCGCATCGTTGAGCGTTGCCGTCATGGTATGCTGCGCATCCGGGTCAATCACCAGGTCGCAGTGGATCTCGTCGGAGATCAAAATCAGGTCATGGCGCTCACAGAAGTCCGCCAGCTCGGTGAGTTCCGCTGCGGTGAAGACCCGACCCACTGGATTATGCGGGCTACAGAGTATCAATAAGCGGGTATGCGGCTGGATGGCGGCCTCCATTGCCTCGATGTCGAGTGACCAGTGCTCCTGGCTGTCCAGGCAGAGCGGGACTTTGATCAGCTCGCGGCCCGCATAGTCGGGTGCACTGAGGAAGGGCGGATACACCGGGGTGGCCGTCATCACCGATTCGGACGCCTGGGTAAAGGCATGGACGCATAAATTGATGGCTGGCACCATGCCCGGCAGGAAGTCGAGCCAGGAAGCTCGGGCCTGATACCCATGTTGGCGCTCGAGATAGTTAAGCACGGCTTCGACCGGTGCGGCAAAGGGCTTGGTGTAGCCGAAGACGCCATGGTCCAAGCGTGCCTGTAGGGCAGCGATAATTTCCGGGGCCGCCGCAAAATCCATATCGGCGACCCAGAGTGGCAGGATATCGCGCCCCTGGAATTTGTCCCATTTGAGGCTGCCATAGCCGTTACGTTCCGGGCAGGAATTGAAATTATAGTTAAAATCGGTCATCTTTTGCGAAGATTCACAGGCGCTGGCTGCCTGCAATCTAATTTCTCGCTTGAACTTGTTGTCAGGGGTGGCACGCTACACCCTTTTTTCAATTCCTCCTCATCACATTATGGGCTCACTTTTAATTAGTCTTCTCACGCTGGTTCTTCTTTTGATCTCAGCTTACATCGTTTTGATTGTGCTGATGCAGCGCACCAGCCAGAGCGGTGGCATGGGCGCGGCACTCGGTGGCGGTGCAGCTGAATCTGCCTTCGGTTCCGAGACCAACAGCATCCTGATGAAGGGCACGATCTATGGCATCGTGGCCTTTTTCGTCGTCGCGCTCAGCCTCTACCTGCTCTACCAGTCGGCGGCAGCGGATCGGGTGCAAGAGGTGGATATGGATATGGTGATCCAAGCTGGCGCAGCTGGTGCACAGGACGACAGCGCGGACGTGAACCTCCTGCCGGAAAGTGCCGATCAGGGTGGAACCGATGAGGCTTCAACGGGGTCGGACGCACTTGACGCTCAGACGTCTGATGCCATCGAGTCTGGTATATCCGACGCCCCGCCTGTCACGAATTAATGCACCGCTTCACGCTTCATAGTAAAAATCTTTGCTTAAGGCCAATCCACTGCACTTGTGTCGTGCTTGGCCTTTTTTGCGTCCTGCTCTCCGCCTCGGCCCAACGTCCACCTTCCAGTGAACCCAGGCGCGGGATGGAGCGCATTGATCAGGCGGAGGGTGAGCAGCGCCTGGAGGCATTCCGCCAGCAGCGATTGGATGGGGACTATGTGTTTGAGTTTCAACTAGAGCACAAGCCCAGGCGCGCGCGGACGGTCCGTTATGACGGCATCATGTGGGGGACCTGGAACGAGCAGGGTGCCCTGACTCGCTTCAAAGTATTGCCCCATCAGGCGGATGGAACGACAGCGAATGCGCCGGTGGAGCTGATTGTGCAGAACGGACCTGAGCCCGAGGCATGGATCCGGCGCGATCCGGCGGCAGCGTTTGAACCGGTAGCAGGGGAGGCCCTTTTCGAACCATTGCTGCCGGGGCTGGTGTATTCCGTTTTTGATCTGCAAATGCCCTTTATTTACTGGGAGGAGTTTATCTATGAGGGGCCCTCGTTGGTAGGAGTTAGTCGCGTGGGGCAAAATTTTTTGATGCTGCCACCCGCAGAGTCGGAAAGTGCCCGACGGGGCATCAAGGGCGTGCGGGTGACGCTGGACGATACCTACAACGCCCTGTGGCGCGTAGAAGTGGTGCATGAAGATGAAGCGGTGCAGTCCAGATTCGCGGTCGAGAGCTTCAAGAAGGTGCAGGAACAGTATATCGTGAAGCGGATCACCCTGACCGATCATTCCAGCAGAGACCGGACGACCTTCGACGTGGTGGAAGCGAGTGTCGGCCTGCGGCTTGATCCTGACCTGTGGGTGCTATCCACAGAGGATTGAGGGATGCGTAGGAGAGGCTTGCCCCTCGACCCGATAGGCCTGTTGGCGACGAGGCATAAACCTGCCGAAAAACATTTCCGAGCGATCCGTTACATGACATGGCCAAACTGCTCCTTCCACCAGTCGCGGGGCTCCTCTTTGGGTGGTTCCTGGTCGAAGCGGATTTTGTAGTTCTGACAATAGTCGATCAGAATGGCGTAGGCTGTGTTAATTTGAGCCATCTCTGCATCCGGAGTTCCCGGTTGTCGATCAGGGTGGTGCTCCTTGACCAACTGACGGTAACGCTGTTGAATCTCACGGATCGACGCGGGACGGTGCAGTTTCAACTGCTCAGCCGCTTTCAAAATGGTTTCCTCCACTAGATAGGCTAGATAGCTAGATTTTGAAATATGGAAACCTTTGCTTTATATGATGCAAAAAATCGGCTCTCAGAGCTCTGCAACCGAGTGGCAGAGTCCGGCGAGCCCTGTGTTATCAGCCGGCGCGGCAAGCCCTACGTGAAGCTTGTGCCAGTCGATGAGGCGGGCGCGAATGCTTCGGTCTGGGGATCGGTCGAGGAGGCGCAGGCGAAATACGGCCCCCTTGATGAGGCATTCGAGTTGCCAATCCGCTCACGCGAGATCCGGCCCAGCCCATTGGAGGGCGCATGATCACCCACTTACTCGATACCTCGGTTTATTCTGGAGTTAATGCGCAGCTCTTGCAGGGGCCAATTAAAACTACCGGGCATGCCGTCTAATGTAGCACAGCGACAAATGGCTCCGGCTAAAGCTGCTCGATCATCGATCGTATCGAGGTGTTGACGACTTTCGTCAAACCGCTGCCGGTTCCGGACTGTCTCGCGAAGTCCGGCCATTGCAGGAGCGCTTCTTTGACTTCGTCCATGATGGTCTCGAATGCGGTGCGGCTGATGCCCATCAGCTCGGCCAACCGGGCAAATTCGTCTTGACTGATGGCGCTGCGCTTGCCCTGAACCATCATCCAGTTGCCGCCCAGATCGTTATCAGTGAAGAGTAGGTCGTAGGCGGGTGAAAGGGTCCATTCGGCGGAGTCGTCCATGCAGAAGGAAAAGTTCTTGGCGTGATCATCCCGGTTGCAGGCGAGGACGTTGAAAAGCATGCGCCGGAACTGTTCGCAGACGTCTTGGTGGTTGCGGGTGAGGTGCTTGGTCAGGCGCAGCAGGTCTTCGTAGTCTTCGGTCGGCTCCCGGTAGTCGATTCCGGCCAGGCTGGCATAGGTCTGGGTGTGGATACGCAGGTTCGGATCGGCTTCGCTCCGGTCGAAGCGTCGGATCGCAAAGTGTTCCACGCCGTTACGGTCGGGAATCAGTCGTGTCGCCGGGACGCGTAGGCCCGCCGCACCCGCCATCCTGAAATAGGCATGTTCGAGTTGAATGAGCTGGCTGTGCTGCTTGTCATTCGTGTTCAGCTTGATCAGCCAGGCTTCCATCTTGTCGGGAACGGCTTGTGCGCCGGTCATCACTTCGCCGCCGTCTTTGGAGATCGCGGCGAGGATTTTCGGCATCATTCCCCCGGCCGTGGCACCGGCCTTGACGATGGCGGGATCGAGCGCCTCCCCGTGTTCGTGGGCCATGAGTTGGCGGGCGGAACGTGCGACTTGAATCAGGTCGATGCGTTCCGTTTGCCCCGCTTCGTCTCCGGCAGGCTCGTAGCTCAAAGCGCCCATCGTGCGGTCGCCCAGATAACTGAGCATCTGGAGGGGCGTCGGGTTTTGGACTCCCTGCTCTTGGAAACTGCGGCGCAGCACGGCCATCCCGAAGCGGTCCGGCAGCGAATCGTAGCAAAGTCCGGGAAGGGCAAGGAAACAACCCTTACGGTGCTCGGTCACCCCGGCCTCGGCGGGCAATTCGTAAGGTGACAAGGGCAGGGGGGCCTTCAGCCAGTCCGCATCGTAACTGAAATAGTGGATGCCGTCCTGCGCGAGTAATTCGCCGACCGGTCGATTTTTGAAGCATACTCGCAGGCGTTTCATTTCTGTTTCGAGGCGCGTGTTTTCTTCGGCGTGGCGCTGGCCAGCCGCTCCAGTTCGTCGAGTGATTGCACCGGCGGACGGTGAAAGAGCGATTCGAAGTCCTCATCCATGTGCAGGACCTGGGCGATCCGTATCAGGCTGACGAATTCGATGCGCCCCGTCTGCTCAAAGCGCCGGTATGAGCCCAGCGAGATGCCCGAGCGCTCGCTCAGCGCGGCTTGGGTGAGCCCACGCGTCAC
>PXBU01000263.1 GCA_003566795.1 Puniceicoccaceae bacterium
GGGCGTTTTAACAATCGGATGCCCGGCCACCCCCTTCACGCCATCGCGCCAGTCATCGGCGTACAGGATCAGAATATTCGGCTTCGCCTTTTCTTCACAGCTCTCATGGGCGAAGCCAGCGTTTAAAGCGAATACCAGCAGCACAGTCGAAAGTGCTTTGGGAGTGAAAATTCTGTTTTTCATAAATTGCTTGGTTGGAGACAAGACAGGTGCGGCCCACGAATGTTCGGCGAGTATGCGATCAGATTCAAACATGTTTTTCACGTAGCCGAAGCTCCAATTGTTTGTAGCCGAAGCCCTTTGGCTTTGGTCGAAGCTCCAGTTGCTCGCGAAACCACCAAACGAGAAGGCGTTCGGCTTACGGATTTTCTCTTGTAGCCGAAGCCCTTTGGCTTTGGACGAACAAAAAACTCATTGGCCAAGCCACTGCCAGATGCGCTTATGGACTCCCGTTGCGAGAAAATAGCACTTGATCGAAACCTCGGCTGCAATAATGCTCGAGCCAAGTTTCCACTGTCCCTTCGATCACAATAAATTTATGCCAAATTCCTATTTTAATGATTCAGTTGAGCGCTACGCCGAGATCGGCGTCGATGTCGAAGCAGCGCTAACGACGCTGGCCGAAGTGCCGATCTCCATGCATTGCTGGCAGGGTGATGATGTCGGTGGCTTTGAAAGCTCCGATACCACCCTCGGCAGCGGACTGGCCGTGACCGGCAACTATCCGGGCAAAGCGAGGACCATCGATGAACTGAGGCAAGACCTCGAGACGGCCATGCGCCTGATTCCGGGCCAGCACCGGCTGAACCTGCATGCGATTTACGGCGATTTTTCATCCGGCAAAGCCGACCGTAATGCGATCGAGCTGAAGCACTTCCAAAGCTGGATCGACTGGTGCCAGGCGCAGGGGATCGGTATGGACTTCAACCCCTCCTGTTTCTCCCACCCGAAAGCCGACGACGGGATGACGCTGGCCCACTCCGATGCCGCTATCCGCGACTTCTGGATCGAGCACTGTAAGCGCTGCCGCCGGATCGGGGCGGAGTTCGGCCAGCAACTGGGCAGCCCCTGTGTGACCAATATCTGGATTCCCGATGGCATGAAAGATACGCCCGCCGACCGAACCGGGCCCAGACAACGATTAATCGAGAGTCTGGATGCCGTTTTGGCCGAAAACATCGACCGCGCCCACCTGCTGGATGCGGTTGAGTGTAAACTCTTCGGCATCGGCTCGGAGTCTTACGTGGTCGGCTCCCACGAGTTCTACCTTGGCTACGCCATCAAAAACCAGATTCTCCTTTGCCTGGATGCCGGCCACTTCCACCCGACCGAAGGTATCGCCGATAAAATCAGCTCCGTCCTACAGTTCGTGCCGGAAATCCTGCTACACGTCAGCCGTGGCGTGCGCTGGGACAGCGACCACGTAGTGGTGCTGGACGACCCGACCAAGGCGATTTTCCAAGAGCTCGTCCGGGGCGACTATCTCGCACGGACCCACATCGGCCTCGACTTCTTCGACGCCAGCATCAACCGGATTGCCGCCTGGTGCATCGGCACCCGCGCCACCCAGAAAGCCTTGCTGCTGGCCCTGCTCAGTCCGAACGACAAACTTCAGCAACTGGAGCAAGCTGGCGACTACAGCGGTCGGCTCGCCCTGATGGAAGACGCCCGCATGCTGCCCGCCGGAGCCGTCTGGGAAGAGTTCTGCCGCCGGAGCGACACCGCAGGCGACTTGCAATGGCTGGAGGAAGTTAGGGCCTACGAGGCTCAAGTGCTGGCCAAGCGTTAGAGAAGCCAGAGGTCAGAAGACAGAAAACAGAGAACAGCTTGTGCGGGCGTAGAGAGACAGAGCCCCAAGGCCAGGTTCCGTGGCGTGCCCGCTCGCCGGGCGCCGTTGCGGCAACGAAGACAAAAGCGAGTCCATCCCGAGCGTTACCGCAGGGCCTCCGGTCGCGGGATGAATCACCGCGACTACCTGGACCGCCACCGTGGTCGGGCTGATTCATCGCCCGACCGAGCGCAAAAGATGGCCCCGAGCGTTGGGTTGAGCGCGAGCGTTGCGCGGGTTTGGCATTTTTCGTCCCGAGCGTTACCGCAGGGCCTCCGGTCGCGGGATGAATCACCGCGACTACCCGGACCGCCGAAGCCATCGCCTGAACGGCGATGGTGCCATGCGCAAGCGCAGACACCACTGGCTGCGACTGGCTGCCACTGCCCCCTACCTCGCGCGCATCCAGACAGGTGCCGTGACGAACCAGACCACGCAGGCGATGAGCATCGTCAGCTTCATCGTTCCCTCGGCCATCCCATCCATTAGAAAGAGAGTCGGGGGAACAATCGTGCCGAGCAGAGCGATGGCACCGAGAATGATAGCTAAGTTTTTCATAGTAAGCTTCGTTGGTGGGGTTGCGGTGGCTCAAATCAAGCCGTTTGGACCGCTTTAACCGGCTTGGCGTAGAGTATTTTGGAGAGGATTATGTAGCAGATACCGCTGCCGATCCAAACAGGCAGCGTTGCGTAGGTCGGGAGCGGCATTTCGAAGAAGCCGACTGCCCAGAACCCGATCGCAGCAGGCACCACCCAGGCGATGAGTGCCGCCATGTTGAAAGAAAGGCCTCCTTGGGCCGCTGGATCTTGGGCAATTCCCAGCTTATCCGCCAAAAAGACATCGACGACGATGATGGCACCGACCGGCGCCAGCACCATGCCGTAGATACCGACGAAATCGAGCAACTGCATGGCAAAGGCCGGGAAAAGGCCGGCGATGGTGCAAACTGCCCCCGCTGCGAGGGTCGCCTTCGCCCGCGACAACTTCGGCAGCACCCCCTGGAAGGCGAGGCCGGCGCGGTAGATGGTCGGGTTTGCGGTGGTCCAGCCCGCAATGACCACACAGATCAGACCCACCCAGCCGATGGCCTCAAAGACCATCGGGCCGGGCGCCGGGCTGGCAGCATCACCGAAACGCTGAATTTGGTAGGCGAAAAGCAGCGAAGCACAGATCCATGCGATACAGTGCCCGAGATACATCCCAGCCGCCGGTGCCCAGCCGCTGGAGGCTTTCCTGGCGTAGCGGAGGACGGACATGTCACTCATGCCGAGGTGCATGGCCGCGTTACAGAACCAGGCAAAGAAGAAGACCCCCCAGAAACCGATCTTCATATTGTCACCGGTGGGAATACCGGTCCAGATATCATTTACCTGGCGGGAATCCAGCTTCGGGATCGTCGCCAGCGCAGCGGCGATAAATATCAGGAACATCCATGGGGCGGCGTAGTTCGCCACCTTGGCCACGGTCGCGTATCCGCGGGTGGCGACCAGCGTCATCACCGCGCCAATGATAACGACCACAACCGACCAGGCCAAGCCGGTCGGCATGGTATCATTGAAGGAGGGCATCTGCACATTCTCGAAAGGGACACCGACCGCCGTCGCCGAAACAGTCACCATCGCACCCGCGAGGAAGCAGAATAGCAGACCGTTGGCGAGGTTGTAGCCGGAAACCAGGCGTCGCCCACAGATCATCTCCAGCTTATGGTAGAGCGTGTAGCGGGTGCGCATGGCCACGGTAGTCGTCAGGTAGCGCCAGGTCAGCACCGCTGCAAAATTCCCCAGAATAAGTCCGAGGATCAAGTCACCGAAGCCCACGCCGAAGGCCACGAAGAGCGGCCCAATCATGAATTCTGTGCCCGCAGTGTGCTCACCGGCATACATGCCCCAAAAGGAAGAAGGGCCTTTTTGCGCCTTTTCGGGCACGCGTTCGTTTTCGTATTCCTCGGCGGCGAGGTTTTCAACAGGGGAGTTTTCCATTATAGGGTGGGTGGAATGAGGGTTTTCCGTTGGGGAAATTCAAAGCACTGCCGATGTTCTGCGATTCGCCGCATTTGCCAAGCACTTTTTGCTGGTTGGTGGACGATACAAACTAGTGTTGCTTCAAATAAGTTTTTCGAAGAATGTAATTGTAGCGATGGCACGACAGTGCCGTCTCTTCGATTCTTCTGCAGCGCATCGAGTAGACCTTGCTATCGCAAGTTCTCTACAAACTTGAAAACTTATTTGATCCTCCCACTACGCGTGGTGATACTTGGATCCGGTCTGGATCGCCACCGCGCGGTAGAGCTGCTCGCACAGTAACATGCGGGCGATCTCATGGGTAAAGGTCATCGGAGAGAGTGACAGCACTTTATCGGCACGTTGTTTCACGGCCTCGCTAAGTCCGTAGGCACCACCGATGATGAAGATGGCAGGCTGGCCCTGGAGCCTTTGCAGCTCGCTGGCCAATGCGGCTGAACTCAGCGTCGCGCCCTCCTCGGCCATCGCATAGACGCGCGCTCCGCGGCGCTTATCTAATGCCTCGATGATGCGCTGGCCCTCGGAGGCCACATCGCCGTCCTTGAGTTCGATCAACTCGAAGCTACCCTGCCGCTGCAAACGTGCACTAAAATCTGCGCAAAGCGCCGCCAGATGGCGGTTCTTCATCTTCCCGATAACAATGGCAGAATAAGCAAACAAGTCACTTAGCTTGCCAGCGTTTCGGCCGGTGGCAAGCGCGTTACCGGCCTCCTCTGCAATTCCAGCAGCGCCGCCCAAGTGCGGATGTAGAGGGCGATAACACGTTATGAGTAAGATTACGATTGTCAGCGCTTGGATGCTCAAGTTAGCGGCATTCCCGTTGACCAAAAAAACTGAGACGGCATGCCCAAATTTAGCGATGAATATGGCTTGAGTTTAGCTCAATCACAGACAATAATTCATTATAATGAAACCCCTGCTCGCACCACTTGCGCTCCTTCTCGGCTTCATGATTGGTTGGCTCGCCTTCCACGAATCCGATTCAGCTAGCGAACAGACTGACGCGGCAAACCTAAGTGCCCTACCCTCATTACCGCCAGCATCGCCCGGCTCGCAGGCCGATAGCCGGTCCGAGCCGGATGCCAGCGCAGCAACCGTTCTGAGCTTTGCGGAAAGGAAAGCGTATTTTAAGAATCTGGCAGAACCGCTCTCGCTGGCCGAGCTCGCCGATACTTTACAACTTATTCAGGGCATGAGCACACATGAGCTGATCGCCTTACTGGATGCCATTCAAGAACCGCGAGCACGCGTGAATTACCACTCCCAAGTGCCGCGTTATTTGTTTCAAGCGCTAGTGGCGCTGAATCCCGAGGAGGCACAAAAGTATTACCGCTCCTTGGGTGGACGGGGGATCAGGCACAGCTTCCAGCAGATTCTGTATCAGGACCAGGCTCAAACTGATTTGGCCGGGGCGGTTCAATCACTGGACAGCATCGAAGACAGCAGCGAGCGAACACGGGCCTTGAACGCAATTGTGGCCAACATGGCGGAGTCCGACGCCGCCGCCGCATTTGAGCTGCTTCAGTCCAGAAACGACGTGCAGCCGTGGGCCTACCAGCAACTATTTGCGAGCTGGGCCCGCTCAGATAGTGACCAGGCACTTACACAGTTGCAGCGTTTACCCGCCGGACAAATACGCCAGCAGGCGATCAATGGTTTCGTCAATGCTCTGGCGCAGGAGGATCCCGCGCGGGCGGCGGCCTTCGCCGAGGATTTACAGAGTTATCAAGAGCGACAGAGTGCGATGCAAAGCGTGGCTCAGGTGATGGTCAGCAACGATCTTCAGGTGGGGCTTGATTACATTTTCAGCCTGTCAGACACCCAAATCAGAAACCAGATATTACAAAGTAATATTCATTCCATCGCGGACCAGGATCCGGAACTCGCCTATGCCTATGTCCAGGCACATCTGAGCGGTCGCTCCTACGACAATGCGATGAACTCACTGGTCAACTCCCTGGCAGGCAGAGATATTGACGCAGCCATCGACTTATTGAACGAACTCCCCTTCGGACGTGCCTACCAAAGTGCAGTCTCAAGTATCGCGAGACAATGGGCCCGCCAAGACCCGGTGGCGGCTCTGACTTGGGCTGAAAGCCTGGAAGACGGCAGAGAGAAAAACAACGCGATCCGCAACGTGTTGTCCAATTTCGCGCGACAAGATACCGAGGAAGCCAAAAATTACTACTGGAGGCTGGACGACACCGAGCAAAAGAAGAATCTGGCACGGGCCATCAGCCAACAGCTCGCTCAGAGCGATACAGTGGAAGCCCTGCGGTGGGCGCAATCCCTGCCCGACCAGGAAATCAGTGACCACGCCTACGAGCAGGTCATCAACCAATGGATGTATCGCGACATCAACGGTATGTTGAAGTATCTCGAAAGCAGCGGTGACCAGGAGAAGATCCAACAACAGGCACCCAATATCGCCCGCCAAATAGCACAGCAGGACCTGAACGAAGGCGCCCGGTGGGCCTCCAACTTACAGGATGAAGAGGTGCGCGCCAATGCAATAAACCAGGTGGCCCGCGAGTGGCTGGATCATAACCCCTATGAGGCCTCACAATGGATTGCTACCCTCGAACAAGGCGGCGTACGCGACCAGGCAGTGAGCACACTCGTCAATAATATCCGCCAAAGCGATCCATCCGCCGCCTTCGTCTGGGCCACTACCGTGGACAATGAAAGCAACCGCAGAAGCCTGACCCGCCGCACGGTGGATCAGTTGAAGAGTTCCGGAGAATCGGATGTGGCGCGGCAAGAAATCAATTCCAGCAAGCTTTCCCAAGCAGAGAAAGAAGAGCTGTTGAACCGTCTCTGAGGCTGGCGAAGGGTCGCAGAGACGGCACTGTCATGCCATCGCTACCACCTCATTCGGCTAAAACTTATTTGTCCTCTGCAAATCAGCGGCTGCGAGCCCGGCTGGCTGGCCGGAAGTTGCGCCCCCCACGACCGGGTCGACCGGCTGCGCTGCGTCGATTGCCACCGCCGTGTTGACCGCCACCACCGCCGCGTTGACCGCCACCACCGCCCTGCGGCGGCTTCTTGACGGCGCGGTTGCTTTGGTGCAGCTCCATCGCAGCGGCATCATGATGCGCGTGGTCACTATCCACCGGGACCGCCCGCTGAATCAGTTTTTCCACCTGCCGCA
>PXBU01000410.1 GCA_003566795.1 Puniceicoccaceae bacterium
AGCTGGGTGGCAGCACGGCGAGCGCGCGCAGCTTCTTACCGCGCGGTAGTTGTGCGCGGAGGTGTAGCAGAAAGGCGATGGCCTGGAGGGTCTTGCCCAGGCCCATGTCATCGGCCAGGCAGGCGCCGAGGCGGTGCTGGTGAAGGAAGGCGAGCCACTCAAAGCCGGCCTGCTGGTAAGGGCGCAATTCCGCTTTTAGATTTTTGGGTGGTGCCAGGCGGGGAATCCCTTCGAACTCCATCAGGCTTCGGAGCAGGGCATCGATTTCTGGTGGCAGGTGTAGTTCGAGACCCTCTCGACGGAGTGCGACCCAGTCGAGTAGATGCAGGCGTTGGACCCGCGCCTTTCCGGTGCGCCTGCTGACAACGTCCATCAGGCGCGATAGCATCTCAGGATCTTCCAGATGTGCGGCGATCCGCACCCCGTCCTCTCCGTCCAGCAGCAGGTCGCCGTGCAGTAAGGCTTCCCACTGATCGACGGGGATCTCCAGGCCCTCGCACCGGATAGAGGGCTTGAGTTCAAACCAATCCAGCTTGGGGGCTGCAAAGCAGTCGACTTGGATGGTAGCCGTGCGTGTGAGCATGACTTCGTCGTCGATGGAGAGTGTGATACCGAAGGGTTCGCACAGTTCGGCGATGTGGCGGAGGGCATCGCTGCTCAGCCGCAGAGGCAGCTGGCGGGCCGGGTATTCGAACAGTTGCTGCCGGTCGGTTTGTTGGTAAAGCGTGGCAGTCAGTGCGATCAGTCCAGGCAGCGGGAGCCGGACGTTTTGCCAGCGGTATTGCTCATCCTTTGGGCTGCGGAGGAGCATCGGCACAATCGAGCTCTTGGGGCGGCAGAAATCGCGCTCGATCATGCGCAGGAAATTGGTGACGCTTTTGACTTGATCCTTGTGGGAGAATTCATGGCGGGAGCTGATCGATTCAATGTAGGCCCTGCGCTCGCGCTCTGTTTTGATTGTGGGGAGTTGGGCGACCGCTTCGAGAATCAGATTGGTGCGTGCCCGGCTGCCCAGCACGCGGGAGCGGTTGTTGGTGTGCTCGTCGAGTAAGCAGATGAAGTCCTCGAATAGGTGGTCGAGCCCGACCGGTTCGCCCGCAAGCTCAGCGCGAAACATCGCACTTGGCATCCCTCCGTCGATTCCGGCATGTCCGATCTCAAGCGTCGCCTTCAAATTGACGGGCTTTTGAATGGCAGCTTCTTGTTGCGGCGGGGCTCCGTCTGCCTCAATGGCAAGGTCGCACTGCCGGAGTAGCCGCCTTTCGGAGTAGTTGAGGCGAACTGCGCAGTCGTTATAGTCTGCTCGTGGAATCTGGTCGATCTCGTCTGCGAACTCAGTAAACCCGACTTCGTGTCGGTGCAGTGCGCTGGCAAGCTGGCCGAACTTCTCTTCCTCCACCAGGGCAATCCGACCGGGCTCTAAAATTCGAATCTTCTCGCTCAAATCGACTATGACAATGTCCTCGTTATCTTCCTCGAGCAGGGGTTCGACAGACACGGCATCCCGATGAGGTAGGGCGGTCAGGCGCAGGCGCGTGCCGATCGTCTCGAGCTGCGGTTTGAGGCGCACAAAGCTGCCGTTCGACCGCTCGACCTCCAAGGTAAGATGGTTGTCTCTGACGTAATCGACGAGGTCACGGCAGGTTTGCTCCAGGCCATAGTGCGGTAACTCCAGCGTGTTGTGTGCCATGCGGCTGATGCCCCGATAGGGATTGATGGCCTGGACGAACGACTCGGGCAGGGGGCTGTCGCCCTCCAGGTAGGGCTGCCCGAAGGCCAAGCCTCGCAGCCGCAGGCGCTTCAGTGCCTTGCGCTGTGGTGTCGCCGCAGAACGGTCGATTTGTTGGGCCAGCGCGTTGACGTTGTCCATGAGCGGCGCGAGCGGGATGAAGTTATGCTCATGCACCAGGTAAATCACGGCTGCCAGCAGGGCCAGTTTATGGGCGCAGGGCGTTTCATCGCCTCCTTGGGGGCAGCCGCATTCGAACTGCGGCATGCCTCCGCCATGTTCGTCCAGCCAGACCGAAACGCTGTATTCTTTACCGTCGCTGACTCCGGCTGAAAATCCGGCTCTGTCTTTGAGCGGCTTTAAGTCTGTGACCTTGCCTTCGACGAAGAGTAGTGCGCCCGCCTGCTTGTCGTCAGAGGAGCCAGGCAGTTTTTTATAGAGCCGCCAATCCCAGCACCCCCACTCGGGATACTGGGAGGCGAAGCCCTCTACTGGAACGTAAACTTGCATGCCTCATCCAAGTAGCAGGCTCCGTGGCGTAAACAAATAAATGTGCCAGTTTAACTTGCGTGGTTTGCGGTAGCGAAGACACTAGCGGTCCATCAAAAAATCCTTTTCAATCGTGGCAGAGCCGATACCTCCTCACGCAGGCCGTCGAAACGGCTTCGCCGTTCCGCTACAAAAACTTTGTGAAAAAACTTATTTGATCCTCCACTAGTCCGCATCCCTCCCTTCTAATGTCCACTTCTTCCCAGTCTGAAGCTGATAAAGTTGCCGCAGCTGGCTTCGCTGCGGTTTATGATCCGGTGAAGCCCTATCTCGGCGAATTGGATTTGTTTCTTCAGTCGCAGGTGGTGCAGCTGGAGCCGGAGGTTCAGGAGCAAGTGCGCTACGTCTTTGGGCACAGCGGTAAGCGCCTGCGTCCCATGCTCGTCGCCTACAGCGGCTGGGAGGGCCCGGCGGAAAACCGCTCGTCCGATCTCGTGCGCCTTGGGGCGATCATCGAGCTGGTCCACCTCGCGACCTTGGTGCATGACGACATCCTCGATGAGGCCGAGACCCGTCACCGCCAGGAGACGGCCGCTAAAAAATTCGGCCCGACTGCGGCCGTCTTGATCGGCGATGTTCTCTTTTCACACGCCTTGAAACTGGCGGCCGAATTCCCCACCACCGAGATCTGCCGGATCGTGGCGCAGGCGACCTCCCGCGTCTGCGCCGGTGAGATCGCGCAAACCTATCAGCGGGGTGAGGTCAATTACAGCCGTGATTTTTACTATCGTGTGATTCAGTTAAAGACGGCTGAGCTCTTTGAGGTCGCCTGCGCACTCGGAGCCAAGGTCGCCGGTTACTCCGAAGCGTTCAGCGTAGCGGCGGGGCAATTTGGTCGCCACCTCGGTACAGCCTACCAGATTTTTGATGATCTGGTGGATCTCTATGCCGACGAGTCGATGATCGGTAAGACGCTCGGCACCGACCTTCAAAAAGGAAAATTCACGCTGCCGCTGCTGCTATTGTTGGAGCAGGTGGAAGCTGCCGAGCGCGACCAGTTGCTGGCTCGATTCAAATCTGGTGACAGCAGCGTGGCCGCCGACTTTATTCGGCGCTTGGATGATTTTCCTATTTTTGAAGAGGTGGCCGACAGCTTCGAGGCCGAACTGGCGAAGGCGACGGCTGCCCTGGCCCCGTTCAAAGACCTGCCCCCGGTGGCGGCCATGCAGGAAATTGCCCATCTGGTGCGCGCTCAGTTGGCGCGCATCCCGGCGCTGTCCTGAAAAAATTCTCCTTTCGGATCGGAAAATTCATTTGCCATACGCCTTTCCGAAAGTTGCTCTCTGCGCTTGAAAGCCCTGAGCGTCACTGACGAACCCCGTGCCGGGAGATCTCCGCTGAAAGGGACAATTTTAAAATTTTATGGATACTGCAATTGTGACCGGGGCAGAGACGCCGCTTGGCCTTCGCATCGCGCAAACGCTTCTTCGCCAGGGCTTGCGTGTGCACGGCATTGGCAACAATTTTTCTAAAGTCACTTTCGCGGATCCACAGTTCAAGGGTCACGCGGTGGACCTGACCGATCTTGACGCCGTCGTCTCGATACTGGGTGAAATCCTGGCAGCAGAGCAGCGCCTCGACGTGTTGATTCACGCGATCGACGTGACTCCGGGCACGGCGCTTGATAAGCTCTCCATCGGTAACCTAGAGGCCGTGCTCAAAATCGGTTTACTCGGGCCGGTGATGATGACCCGGCTTGCCTTGCCGAATCTCCTCCGCTTTCGCGGCCAGCTCATCAATGTGATCACCGCCAACAAGCATGGCTTTCAACCCAGCGCGGCCAACGCGCTGATCGAAGGCGGGCTGCGGGAGATGAATCAGGCACTCTTCGACCAAAGCCGCGACGCAGGTCTCCGCATCACCAATTGCCTTATCCGGCAAAACACCGAGCTGTCGGATGGCACGGTGGGCGATGCCACACTCGCTCAGGCGCACATCAATTTGGCAGATGTCGCCCGCACGATTGAGCAATTACTGGATCCGAAGGCAGTCAACGTGCCGGCAGAGATCGTGCTGCATCCCCGCGTGAGTGCCGGGGCGGAGGAGGCCTTGCCGCAGGCACCGTTGCCGCTCGACCCCTATGCCGCCGTGGTGCTGCCACCCAAAGCCTACTGCCCGCCGGAACAGCCCAAGATCCCTACCGAGAAGCCGCAGCAGATCGAACGCACCATTCCCTACACCGACGAGGAGATGGAGGACAAGATCGCCGCCGCGATCGAGGAATTTGAGGCTGATCCTGAGCGTTACAGCCAGTCGGCACCGCCGTCCGGCAAAGCACAAGTAAAACAGGGCGACGCGCAGCAGGAGAACAAGCAGCAACAGCAGGGGCGGAGACCGCAAGAGGGCCAGAAGCAAAACAAGCGCCGCCGCCGTCGTGGTGGGCGCAACCGCAACAAAAATCCGCAGGAGGGTGGGGCCCCCGAGTCGGCGGAAAACTCCGTGCCGGACCAAGGGCCTGAGCATAAAGCTCAGGAGCGAGCGGACTCCTCCCCGCAACAAAAGCCGCCAGCGCAGGACGCGCCACAATCGCGTCCCCAGCGGCGCCGCAAGCCCGCGCGGGAAAAATTACCGGCAGTCGATACAGCTCCTTCCAATCCGGCAGCCAAGTCGGACTTAGCCCCCAAGCGCCCGGCAGCAGCCAAAACCCCCGAGGACGCAGAAGGCTCCGCCGACAGCAAGCCTCCAGCTAAAAAAGCCACGAAGAAGGCCGCCAGGAAAGCTGCCAAAAAGACCGTGAAAAAAGCAGCGAAAAAGGCGGCTAAAAAGAAGGTTGCGACCAAGCAGGCAGCCAAGAAGAGAGCAGTCAAAAAAGTGCCTACCGACGCCGGGTAATCTTTATCCCACTAGTGTCCAGGTTTTTGCTGGAGCGTTTTTTCTGCTAGTGGAGTATCAAATAAGTTTTTTTATCGGAAGGTAGTCGGGTTGACTTGTCGCCCGACCCGCAACTTGCGCCGCATGATGGGCTTCCGCGGCAGGGCGGCAGAGCCAACCCTGCTACGAATGAACGTATCCTTCGTTGTTATAAGATACCAAGAGGGTCCGGCTTATCGCCCACTTATGGGAGGGCCCGGCTCCGTCCGGGCCGCGACTGTCAGACCGGCCCCGCTCTGGCCGAAGTGGTTCACCGTAATTGTGCCACCGCAAATACGGCCTGAGTTTATTGCACGTCCTCGTGTCGCCACCCTTCAGCTCCGAACCGGCCAGTCGCCTGCGGGGATGCGCGTCCCCTTAAGCTGCTCCAACATGCCCTCCGTAATCTCATAGGCCCATACCTCACCCATCGATTTACCCTCTGGTGTAAAAGCAGCGACTTTGAGGCGGATGTATTCGTTTTCATGATACGGTCGATGCGGGTGGTAGCCCTCCAGTTCGTCCAGCCTCAGAAAGTCCGCCTCGTGCCGAAAGTGCAGCACGTATCCCTGCACCCAGCCCTCGCCGCTTAGCCGCAGGCCCGGGTAGCCCACATGCAGGTCGTAGAGTTTGCCGCGCACCTTAGCCGGTACGGCTTCATCCACCTTGCCCGCGCAGAACTCCGGCCAGTAGCGACCGCCGGGCTTGAGCGTGCCGTAGACGAAAACATTGTGTTCGGTTGGCTTCATTTGTCTCATAGCAAAGTCTTGTTGCTACCGTTCCGGGGACCAGGCAAAAGAAGATCCGCTACGAGATAGGAAAATATATTTGAAGCCCCCGTGTGAAAGATTAGATAAGTTTTTTCAAAAATCAGCACATTGTAGCGGGATGACGATAGTCATTCCGATTCGTGAATCAACAGGACTGTCGAACGGAACGACTATTGTCGATCCGCTACAAATAAGAAAAATATATTAGCAGCCCGCCACTACCGTAACCGCTGCCGCACGGCTTCGTAGAGGCAGACGCCGGCCGAGACGGAAACGTTCAAGCAATCGACTCGTTCACCCGCCATGGGTATACTAATCAGGTGATCGCAGAGGTCGCCGGTCACTTTGCGCAGGCCCCAGCCCTCGCTACCCAGCACCAGCGCGGTTGGTTGATCGAAATCGACGGCGTAGAGATCACCCTCACCACGGTCGGAGGTGCCGACGACCTGGATGCGCATTTCGTGAAACTTGCGTAACAGCATACCGATGTTCTTGACCCGCAGAAAGGGCACATCATCCGCCCCGCCGCAGGAGATGTCGCGCACGGTGGGGGTGAGGCCGCAGGCTCCTTTCACGGGCGCGATCACTGCAGTCACGCCCGCCCCCGAGGCCGTGCGCAGGCAGGCGCCTAGATTGTGCGGGTCCTGCACGCCCTCGAGCACCAGCAGCAGCGGATTCTCGGTGCGGTTCATCAAATCGAAGAGATCGTCCTCATCTTCGATATGCACGACAGCCGCCAGTGCGGAATGCCGCGGCGGCTTCTTGATTTTTTTTACGGAGTTTCGGCTCATAGTGGTGGGTTTAAAGGTTGAAAGGTGAGGAGGTTGAAAGTTGCTGGTTGTTGGTGGAAGGTAGGAGAGGCTTTACGCCGCGACCGGGTGGTGTGAGGTTTTATCTCGTGCGACTTGCGTTCAAGATAAGGCCGCCGCACGAGCGGTAAAGTCTTCTGCTAAGTTTTGAAGAGATCGGGCTGGCCGCTGCCGGGGGCCTGGAGCCCCACAATGCGCCAGCCTTTGTCGGTGAGGACGCGGCCCTGGGTGGTGCGTTGGAGGTAGCCTTCCTGGATCAGGAAGGGCTCATGGACTTCCTCCAGGGTGTGG
>PXBU01000088.1 GCA_003566795.1 Puniceicoccaceae bacterium
ATGCCGAATGGCGGATGGGTAATGACTGATGCGAAAGAGGGTAAGGTAGGGGCTTTCCTGTGGGAAGCCCGCGTGCTCATCCGTAGGGGCTTTCCTGTGGGAAGCCCGCGAGCGTTCGGGGGATGGTAGGAAATTCCAAACGCCCCCGGACGTTCGCGGGTGGCGCGAGCACCACCCCTACGAGATGATGCCGAATGGCGGATGAGTAATGACTGATGCAAAAGAGGTTAAGGTAGGGGCTTTCCTGTGGGAAGCCCGCGTGCGTTCGGGGGATGGTAGGAAATTCCAAACGCCTCCGGACGTTCGCGGGTGGCGCGAGCACCACCCCTACGAGATGATGCCGAATGGCGGGTGGCGCGAGCACCACCCCTACGGGTCGGGAGTTCAGCATCGCCTTTAGTGGTATTATTCTGCCTTCACCCCGCAGCCGAGTGGATTCAAGGCGGGTGGCTACAATGAATCAGCCCGACTACCTTTGAGATTGCTTATCGGAGCATAAAGCTGCGCTTATCTTTAGCTGATTGGTATTAGCATATCTTGACGCAAGAATTATTAAGTTTAGTAAAACTTATTGTGAAAGAGAAAATGAGTACAATCAAAACAAGTATGTTGGATGCGAATGACGCGGTTGCCTCAGTGGCCTACCGCGCTTCCGAGGTGATTGCGATTTACCCCATCACGCCTTCCTCCGGCATGGCGGAGGTATGCGATGAATGGGCCTCGGCCGGCAAGAAAAATATCTGGTCCGACGTGCCGGAGGTGGTGCAGTTACAGTCGGAAGGTGGCGTCGCGGGTGCGCTCCACGGGGCGCTGCAAACGGGTGCGCTCAGCACCACTTTCACCGCATCGCAGGGGTTGCTGCTGATGATCCCCAACATGTATAAGATCGCGGGCGAGTTGACGCCGTTTTGCATGCATGTCAGCGCCCGCGCCTTGGCCACGCATGCGCTCTCGATTTTCGGGGACCACTCGGACGTCATGGCCTGCCGCCAGACCGGCTTTGCGATGCTGGCCTCGAACACGGTGCAAGAGGCGCAGGATCTGGCGCTGATCGCACATGCCGCCACTTTGAAATGTCGCGTGCCCTTTTTGCATTTCTTCGACGGCTTCCGCACCTCGCATGAGATCAATAAAATCGAGACCCTGCCGGATGAGTTGCTCGATGCGATGATTGATCCGGAAGCCATCGAGCGTTTCCGCGCCAACAGCCTGACGCCGGACCGGCCGACGATACGTGGCACCGCGCAAAACCCGGATGTCTTCTTCCAGGCCCGCGAGGCGGCCAACCCTTTCTACGATGTGGTGGCCGAGACCGTTGAAGCGGAAATGGCGAAATTTGCCGGGCTGACCGGGCGCAAGTATTCACTTTATGAATACGAGGGGCCGGCAGACGCCGAGGATCTGATTATCATGATGGGCTCGGGTGCCGAAACCGCCGCGGTGACGGCGGACTATCTGAATGCGCAGGGCCGGAAAACCGGCGTGCTCAAGGTCCGGCTTTACCGTCCGCTGGATTTGAAACGCCTGGTGGCCGCCCTCCCAAAGAGCGTTCGCCGCATCGCGGTGCTTGACCGCTGCAAGGAGCCTGGCGCACTGGGCGAACCGCTTTTCATGGAGGTGATGGCCAGCATCGAGGAGGCCCGTCAAACGGGGCTCTTGCCGGATTCATTCTGCCCCAAGGTGATTGGTGGCCGCTATGGCCTCGGCTCCAAGGACTTTACCCCTGCCATGGCCAAAGCGGTTTACGATGAGTTGGCCGCCAACGCTCCCAAGCGCCGCTTTTCGGTTGGCATCGTCGATGATGTGAGTGGCCTGTCCCTGACGGTCGAGGAGGACTTCGACCTGGAAGCGGACGATGTGATCCGCGCGGTTTTTTATGGCCTCGGTTCGGACGGCACCGTCGGTGCCAACAAGAACAGCGTGAAGATCATCGGTGAGGGCACGAATAATTATGCCCAGGGGTATTTCGTCTATGACTCCAAGAAGTCCGGAGCCGTTACGATCTCGCACCTGCGTTTTGGTCCGGATAAGATCCGGGCGCCCTACCTGATTAGAAATGCTGGTTTCGTTGGTTGTCACCAAGCCCAGTTTCTGGAGCAGTATGATGTGCTGGAATTTGCGGCCAAGGGCGGGGTCTTCCTGCTGAATTCAATTTATGCCGCCGACCAAGTGTGGCACCACCTGCCGGAGGAAGTGCAGGCCAGCATCATCGAGAAAGAGCTCCGCTTTTACGTGATCGATGCCTACTCCGTGGCCCGTGAGGCCGGCATGGGTGGACGCATTAATACCATCATGCAGACCTGCTTCTTTGCGATCTCTGGTGTGCTGCCGAAAGAGGCCGCCATTGCCAAGATCAAGGAAGCGATCGAGAAAACCTACGGCAAAAAGGGCCCTGAGGTGGTGCAGAAAAATTTCGAAGCGGTCGACCAGACCTTGGCCGCGCTGGAGCAGGTGTCGACGCCTGCGACAGTAACCGCCGATTTCAAGATGCCGCCGGTGGTGTCTTCAGCGGCACCGGACTATGTCCAGCGGGTGACGGCGGTGATGCTGCAGAACAAAGGTGACAGCTTGCCGGTGAGTGCCTTCCGGCCTGACGGGGTGTGGGATGTCGGCACCAGCCAATGGGAGAAGCGTAACATCGCGCAGGAAATTCCCATCTGGGATCCGGACGTGTGTATCCAGTGTAACAAGTGTGTGCAGGCCTGTCCGCATGCCGCAATTCGCTCCAATTTTTATGATCCACAGGAGTTGACCGATGCCCCGGAGTGCTTCCGGTCGGTCGATTTCCGGGCGCGGGAGTATCCGGATAAAAAGTTCACCATCCAAGTCGCACCTGAGGATTGCACTGGTTGTTCGCTTTGCGTGGCGGTCTGTCCGGCGAAGAACAAGTCCAACCCGCGCGAGAAGGCGATCAATATGCGGATGCAAGAGCCGATTCTGGCGGCGGAGCGGGCCAATTACGACTTCTTCCTGAGCTTGCCGCAACCGGACCGGGCGACTTTAAAGGACGACGTCAAATTCACCCAGTTCAAAGAGGCACTCTTTGAATACTCGGGTGCTTGCGCCGGTTGCGGGGAGACGCCTTACATCAAGATGTTGACGCAGATCTGCGGTGACCGCCTCTTGATGGCCAACGCCACCGGTTGCTCCTCGATCTACGGCGGCAACCTGCCGACCACGCCCTATACCTGCAACTCGGACGGGCGCGGCCCGGCCTGGGCGAACTCGCTCTTCGAGGACAACGCCGAATTCGGGTTCGGTATGCGGGTGGCGGTCGATAAACAGGTGGCCATCGCGAGGCGCCTACTCGACGCACTCAGCAGCCAGCTGGATGCCGCCCTGGTCGATGCCCTGCTCAACGCGGACCAAAGCGACGAGGCTGGCATCGCCGCCCAACGCGAGCGCGTGGTGCAACTCAAATCCGCGCTGCGGGAGATCAACAGCCCGGCGAGCAAGCGCCTGCTCGATGTCGCCGACTATCTGGTCGAAAAATCGGTCTGGATCGTCGGTGGTGACGGCTGGGCCTATGACATCGGCTTTGGCGGGGTGGACCATGTCCTCGCCTCGGGCCGCAACGTCAACATCCTGGTCCTCGACACCGAGGTCTATTCCAACACCGGGGGGCAGGCCAGTAAGTCCACGCCGATCGGGGCCATCGCCAAGTTTGCCGCCTCCGGCAAGGTGGTTGGTAAAAAAGATCTCGGCCTGATCGCGATGAATTACGGCAATGTTTATGTCGCCCGGGTGGCGATGGGGGCCAAGGACACCCAGACGGTCAACGCCATCTACGAGGCGATGCGCCACCCCGGCCCCTCGCTGATTATCGCCTACAGCCACTGCATCGCCCACGGCTACAACCTCGCCAGCGGCATGGAGCAACAAAAACTGGCCGTCGATTCCGGTGCCTGGCCGCTCTACCGCTACGACCCGGCCAAGCACGCGACGGGTGAAAACCCGCTCAAGCTGGATTCGCGCAAGCCCAAGCAACCGCTCTACGCCTACACCGACAATGAGGCCCGCTTCCGGATGCTCAAAATGAAGGATCCGGATCGCGCCAAAGAACTCGGCCAGTTGGCCCAGAGCTTTGTCGACGAGCGTTACGAACTTTACGAGCGACTGGCGCAGCCCTTCACCAGCAAAACTGAGGAAGATTAAGCGAAATTCATAGACCTGATTATTATGGACCTGACGACAAAATATCTCGGACTCACACTGCCACACCCGCTGATCGCTGGTGCCTCACCGCTCCCGGACGATCTGGATAAAGTGCGCGGACTCGAAGACGGCGGCATCGCAGCGATCACCATGTATTCGCTCTTTGAGGAGCAGATTACCCAAAATCTGGTCGGCTCGGCAGCCCACATTGGCTCCTATGAGAATTCATTTTCGGAAGCGGCCTCCTACTTCCCCGAGATGGATTTACTGGAGCGTGGACTGGAAACCTATTTGGAACAGTTGCAACGGGTGAAGCAGGCCGTGTCGATTCCCGTGATCGGCTCACTCAACGGCACCCGTGAAGGGGAGTGGGTCAATTATGCCTCGCTGATCGAAGAGGCGGGAGCCGACGCGCTCGAACTGAACCTGTATTTTCTGGCGACAGATTTTGAGGTCACCGCAGCTGAGATTGAGGACCGCTGCGTCGCGATTGTGGCGGCGGTGCGGGAGCGGATAAAGATCCCGCTGGCAGTCAAACTATCGCCCTTCTTTACCGCACTGCCACAGTTTGCGAAGCGGCTGACTGAGGCGGGAGCCGACGGGCTGGTGCTGTTCAATCGCTTCTATCAGCCCGACGTCGATACCGACGAGTTGGATGTCAGGCCCATGCTGGAGCTTTCCCAGTCCTCCGAGCTCCGCCTGCGCTTGCGCTGGCTGGCTTTCCTCAGCGGCCGACTGCCGGTGGACCTCTCCGTGAGTGGCGGCGTCCATACCGGGATCGATCTGGCCAAGTCACTCATGGCCGGCGCCGACAGCGTGCAGGTCGTATCCAGCCTGTTAATCAATGGCCCCAAAAAGATTAATCAAACGCTCAGCGAGCTCAAGACCTGGATGGAGGAGAAGGAATACGAGTCGCTGGAGCAACTGCGCGGCTGCCTCAATTATCTGCGCTGCCCCGACCCCGAGGCACTCGAACGCGCCAACTACATGCGGGTGCTCAAGAGTTTCCGCGTGTAGCCGCCACTGCGCGTCGGTTTAATTTCGGGGTCTTGGTGGGGCCACAGGACGAAGCTCATTTCCGGCGGGTTTCCGGCCTTACCGTCAGCGTTCTTTAATCATGAATTAATTTTAAATTAGGTTCTTGACTTAAGAACCTATAAATACCAAAAGCCCTTTACAAACCGCCTGCAGTCGCTTGCATGGCGGCTGCATTTTGTATGGTCACACCCGAAAACATTCACACCGAATTCCACCGCATGCTGGATCGCAGTGCCAAGGAGGCACAGCTGCGGCAGCGCGGTCATGTCTTCTGGTTTTATGGGCTCTCGGGCTCGGGCAAGAGCACGCTGGCGAATGCGCTGGAGCGTAAACTCGCGCAGGAGGGCTACGTGACGAAGATTTTGGACGGCGACAACATTCGCAGCGGCTTGAACTCTGATCTTGGATTTTCCGATGCCGACCGCGCGGAGAACATCCGCCGCATCGCCGAGGTGGCGCGGCTATTTCTCGATGCCGGCATCGTGGTGATCACCTCTTTTATCACGCCGAAACGCGAGCTCCGCGCCCAAGCCCGCGAAATTGTGGGGGCCGACGACTGCACGCCGGTTTACATCGAGGCCTCCTTCGAGGCCTGCGCCGAGCGCGACGTCAAGGGCCTCTACGCCAAAGCTGCCGCTGGTGGTGTCAAAGACTTTACTGGCAAGGATTCTTCCTTTGAAGTGCCGGAGGAGGGGGCACCCGACTGGACTATTTCGACCGATCATCAATCCGAAGAGGAGTCGCTGCAACAACTCCTGGAGCGGGTGCTGCCGCTGATTAAAACCACTTAACCACTCCTCACCTAGTCCCGGCCTCGTTCAGCGAAGCCGTATTTGCGATTCCACTATTTCTCCCAGCTGATACTATCAATTTCATATCGAACAAACAATGGCTATCGACTACACCATCTCACACCTCAGGCAGCTCGAGTCCGAAGCGATCTACATCCTGCGCGAAACGGCCGCCCAATTTGAGAAGCCCGTGCTCCTCTTTTCCGGCGGCAAGGACTCCATCGTCATGGCTTACCTGGCCAAGAAAGCCTTCTGGCCCTCCAGGCTGCCCTTTCCGCTGATGCACGTCGACACCGGGCACAACTTTCCCGAGACGATGGAATACCGCGACCGCTTCATTCAGGATCTGGGAGCGGAGCTGGTGGTGGCCTCGGTGCAACAAGCCATCGATGAGGGCAAAGTGGTGGAAGAGACTGGCCCCTTTGCCAGCCGCAACAGCTTGCAAACCGTCGCGCTGCTGGAAGGCCTGGAAAAGGGTCAATACGATGCCGCCCTCGGCGGTGGTCGCCGCGATGAGGAAAAAGCGCGCGCCAAGGAGCGCTTCTTCTCCCACCGCGATGCCTTTGGACAGTGGGACCCCAAGAAGCAGCGCCCCGAACTCTGGAACATCTTCAACGGGCGCAAGCGCCACGGCGAACATTTCCGGGTGTTTCCGCTCTCCAACTGGACCGAGATGGACATCTGGCAATACATCAAGCTGGAGAACATCGACTTGCCCAACCTTTACTTCTCGCATCAGCGCGAGTGCTTCGTCCGCAACGGTGTGATCATGGGTGTCTGCGACTTTATCGAGATGACGCCCGAGGAGCAAAAGACCGTCGAGACCATGACTGTCCGCTTCCGCACTATCGGCGACGCCACCTGCACCGGGGCCGCACTCTCCACCGCCGACAATCTCGACGACATCATTACCGAAGTCGCCGCCGCCCGTCAGACCGAGCGCGGGACCCGGGCCGACGACAAGCGTTCCGAGACCGCCATGGAAGACCGTAAAAAAGAGGGATATTTTTA
>PXBU01000268.1 GCA_003566795.1 Puniceicoccaceae bacterium
TAAACCCGCATCACCAATCCCGCTCGCGGCGGATGCTTTCGATGCTATTACGACCTTCGGCTGGTTTTTCGCAACTGCCGTATGCGCCGAGATCTGGACATGCCTCGCTGGGCCATTGTGAAACCCGAATACCGAAGGACTGTAGCTGTTGCTCGGTGTTGATTCTGCCCGCCTGATTTGGTCGGGTATGTTTTGCAGGTGTCAGGTAGGCGACGGTTTCTTCGCGGACGCAAACTTCAATGGGCTCCCCGCCTTGATCGATTTGGCGCAAATATTTGGACAAATGGGTTTTCAATTCCCCAACTTTGACTTTCATTTGACCAACTTAACCAAGAGATATGGTCATGTCAAGAACTCGGTAAGATTTAAGCTTTGTCTCCGTCATTTTTTCGGTTTGAATAAAGCCGATTTCTAATGATGAACCTGCAAGAGCATTTCGATTGGGTCGCAGAGAACGATGCTGGGCCGCGTCGATTTCAGCGTGGTTTCCGGGCGCAGACCCGCGAGTTTTTGCGTTTCCATGTCCCGGAAGGATCCCGTGTTCTGGAGTGGGGTTGTGGACCGGGTGATTTATTGGCTGAGCTGAAGCCGGCGCGTGGTCTCGGGATTGATGTCAGCCCAAAAATGGTTGAACGGGCCAAGCTGGCGCACCCCGGGGAGCACCTGGAATTCCGGGAGGGCGACCTGCACGAGCTGGCGATCGACGAGAAGTTTGATGTCATCATCCTCGACTATCTGCCTGGGTATCTGCGCGACATTCACCAATGTGTGACTCACTTGCAGGCAGCTTGCCATGCTCGCACCCGTATTTACATCCTTTCACTCAATCATGTATGGAAGCCCCTGCTGGAGTTTGGCAAACTGTGCCGGGTGGTTACGCGGCAGCCGGATGATTGCAACTGGGTGAGCCGTCTCGACTTGTGTAATATGCTGGAGCTCAATTCCTTTGAAGTGGTCCAGCAATCGACGGAGCAACTGCTGCCCTTCCGGTTGCCTTTACTGAGTGCCCTCTTCAACAGCTTTTTGGTGCGGCTGCCTTTCTTTCGTCACTTTGGGATGACGGAGGTGGTGATTGCGCGGCCGCTGATGAAGCCGGTGATCGAGAGTGAGATATCTTGCTCGGTAGTGGTGCCCGCTCGCAATGAGTCGGGGAATATCCGTGCTGCGCTGGAGCGGATCCCGACGCTGGGCAAGCAAACCGAGATCATCTTTGTCGAGGGCAACAGCACCGATGATACCTGGGAGATAATTCAGCGCGAGGTCGAAGCCTACGATGGGCCGCACAAGGTCAAATACCTGCAACAACCCGGTAAGGGCAAGTGGGACGCGGTCCACGCCGGCTTCGAAGTGGCCAGCGGCGATGTGCTGGTGATCCAGGATGGTGATCTGACGGCCCCGCCGGAGGACCTGCCCAAGTTTTATGAGGCTATCGCCGGGGGGCATTGTGAGTTTGCCAACGGATGCCGCTTGGTTTACCCCATGGAGTCCAGGGCGATGCGCTTCCTCAATCTGCTGGGAAACAAGTTTTTCGCTATGGCACTCAGTTTCGTCCTGGGCCAGAACTTGAAGGACAGTCTGTGTGGCACCAAGATGATGCTCCGCTCGGATTATTTGCGACTACTGCAGCGGATTGAGGTGCTGGGTGATTTTGACCCTTTCGGCGATTTCAATCTTTTGTTCGGCAGCGCTATGCTGGATCTGCGCATTCGCGATGTGCTGGTCCGTTACCGGGATCGTCAGTATGGCGATACCAATATTTCCCGCTTCCGGCACGGATTCATCCTCCTGCAGATGACTTGGTTCGGCCTCCGCAAGGTCAAATTTTTCTCGCTGACCAAGGGCAAGTAGGGGGCTGAGGCCGGTGAAGCATGAATGGCCCGCGCACAGCTAGTGTCCTGCGAGTTAAATAAATTAAATAAGTTTGACCTGTATCTATAGCCATGATTTATATTGGTGCCATGACGATGGGAAGACCTGTGCAGGAGATCAAACTGACAAAGAACGAGCGCAAGAAGCTTGAGTTGATGGCTTCGCGACCGAAGTCGAGCCAAAGGGATGCGGAACGGGCGAGGATTGTCCTGGCGTGCTCGGAAGGCCTTGCGAACAAGGAGGTTGCAAGCCGTCTTGGCGTATGCGTCCAAACTGTTGGCAAGTGGCGCACTCGCTTTGCCGAGGGAAGGCTTGAGGGGCTGACAGACGCACCGCGTCCCGGTGCACCCCGGCGCATCAGCGACGAAAAGGTTGAGCAGGTGGTCACCGAGACTCTGGAACAAAAACCAAAAGCCCGCACGCACTGGAGCAGTCGCCTCATGGCCCGGAAAGCAGGAATTTCAGACCATTCTGTTCGCCGCATTTGGAAAGCCTTCGGACTGAAGCCCCACATTAAGGAAGGCTTTAAAGTCTCCAAAGACCCGATGTTCGTGGAGAAGGTCAGGGATATCGTAGGCCTGTATTTGAACCCTCCCGAAAAAGCGATTGTTCTGTGCGTGGACGAGAAAAGCCAGTGTCAGGCATTGGAGCGAACCCAGCCGATTTTACCGATGCGCCCGGGGATCCCCGAGCGGCAAAGCCACGATTACGAGCGACATGGAACCCTGTCGTTGTTTGCCGCTTACGATGTCGCGACTGGCCGGGTCCTTGGCAAAAGCCATGCACGCCACCGCAGCCAAGAGTTTCTGAAGTTTCTAAAGGAAATCGATCTTGCCTGGCCGGACGACGGGAACGAATTGCATATTGTCATGGACAACTACGCTACTCACAAAACGGAAAAAGTGCAGCGCTGGCTGAATCGGCATCCTCGCTTTGTGATTCATTTTACTCCCACCGGCGCCTCATGGATCAATTTAGTCGAACGGTTCTTCGGCAAGATTACTTCCGAGGCCATCCGCCGCGGTTCATTTGCTTCGACCGGCCAGCTCAAGACAGCTATGGACGATTACATTCAAGTGCACAATGAAGACCCTGTGCCTTTTAAATGGAGCGCCACAGCTGATTCCATCTTTGAAAAAATGGAATGCTCGCTTTCTTAAATGAAATTAACTCGCAGGACACTAGTGCTTCATCAAATAAGTTTTTTCATGCCTTCGATTTTCGAAACTTGTAGCCGTTCCGAGGCGCAGCCGACAAGACCGGACCGGCCACTGCCGGGGCCGGACCACGCCTTCGCGTTTGGTGGTTGCGCAGCTTCCGGGTGGTTCGACCAAAGCCGAAGGGCTTCGGCTACATGAAAAAACTTATTTGATCCTCCACTATCCTCGTTGCTTCAAAAAATCCCGGGACTCGCGCTTGAGTCTTTTGATCTTGGCTTCGTTCTTTTTGAGGTCGCGTTTGTCCATCCTGTCGATGAAGAGCTCTCCGTTGAGGTGATCGACCTCGTGGAGGATACAGCGGCCGAGCAGCCCATCGGCCTCGAGTGTGTGAGGATTACCCTGCACATCCTGAAACTGGCAGCGCACGCCGATCGGGCGGTTCACCTTGCCATTCACTCCGGGAAAGGAGAGACAGCCCTCTTCGTAAACGTCCTGCTGCTCATCGATGATGCTGATCTTCGGGTTGCAGATCACCAGCGGCATGAACAAGTCGAGGGGCGGTTGCCGGGCATCGTAATTATAATTGAAGGAGATCTCGCTGCCTTCCGGCGGACGCACATCGACCACGCAGAGTTGGAGCGCTTTTCCGACTTGCTGTGCCGCCAGGCCAATGCCTTCCGCGTCATACATGGTCGCCACCATGTCGTTGGCAAGCTGCGCGAGCTCGGCATTAAATTCCGTCACGGTTGCCCCAACCTCGCGGAGGATGGGTTCGCCGTATTTGGTTACTCGTAGGATCACCGCGTCAGCATTGCGGAACTGCGGCGTGTTTCAAGCCAACTGATTGCGAAACTTAAACCTATATTTGGAGGTCAGAGACCGGAGCAGACCTTCGGGGTTCAATGTTCGACGTTTCACCCCCGTAGTGCCTCCGCTTGCGGATGGCAGGATCGCCGTCGAGGCGATGCTCCCGAGTTACCAAATAGAGTAGCACGGAGGACGGAGCACAGAGCACGGAGCGCGGAGCACGGCGGACTACTGGTGGACGGCGGACGCGCATCGTAGCGGTGCGCTTCAGCCACCGCCCCCGCTTGGAACCGCCGGGTGCGTGCGCTGCGGTGGCTGAAGCACACCGCTACGGGTGACCGTATATTTTCGCTAATTAGAGGCTTATTGTTTTGTTTTTCTAACTCTCCCCACCTCCCCCTCTTGGTCTCCATACCTCTCTTTATTTTCCTACTTTGACGATGCAGGAACGAGGCAGGAGTGGCGGCTCGGCTGCGGCTGGGGTAAACAGCTATTGGGCGTTAGACTAGCGGCTAGCCGACGCACGGGCCGGCAGTGGCGCGATATTACTCATGCCCACGTTGACGACGACCTTGTGTTTTGCAGCGACCGCCTCGTAAGCCTGGCGCAGACCTTTCCAAACTTCATCCGCCTCGCCCCAAACGACGGTGGACATGGTACCGGTGTCGCGCTCCAGCCCGCAGGCGTCCAGCGCATCTAAATAACAATGCACCGCCTCGCGCACATTGCCGTCGAGCGAATACACCGAGACTTGAAGCGAGATTAGAGGGTCGGTTTTTTCCATGGGCCTCTTAGACCAGCATCAGGGCTGGCGTCTCCAGGATTTCCTTGAGTGCTTGCAGGTATTGTGCGCCGACGGCGCCGTCGATGACGCGGTGGTCGCCGGAGAGGCCGATCTTCATGGTTTGGCCGATCACGATTTCGTCCTTATCGTTGACCACCGGTTTCTTGATGGTGGCACCGATGCTGAGGATGGCAGCGTTGTTCGGATTGATGATCCCGTAAAAGTCGGAGATGCCGAACATGCCGAGATTGGTCACCGTGAGGGTGGAGCCGCTCATTTCGTCCGGTGCGAGTTTCTTGTCGCGGGCTTTTTTGATCAATACCTTGGCTTCCGCACCGATCTGGCGCAGACCCTTGGTCTCTGCGGCACGAATGACGGGAGTGACGAGACCCTCATCGATGGCGACGCCGAAAGCCAGGTGGACGTTGGCGTGCTGCTTGATGGAGTCACCCTCCCAGGAGCGGTTGATCGCCGGGACGCGGCGCACGGCCTCAGCGGCTGCCTTCAGCGTAAGATCGTTGACGGTAAACTTGGTGCCGCCGTGCTCCTTGGGCAGCTCGGCCAGCTTGGCGTTGAGCTCCTGGCGCATGGCTGCCAGCGGCGCGCCATCGACTTCAATCTGGAGATAGAAATGCGGGGCCTGGGTCTTGGAGGCGACCAGCGCCTTGGCGATGCTTTTGCGCATATTGCTGACTGGCAGATCCAGTTCCTCCAGCGTCGCGGCGGGTGGCTGTGCTGGTGCTGGGCTCCCCTTGTCGCTGGTGCTTTTGTTGCTGGATTGGGCGCCTGAAGGTTCGGCATTGAGCACATCTTCTTTAAGGATGCGACCACCGGGGCCGGAGCCTTTGACGGTGGCTAGATCAACACCTCTGTCGGCGGCGATCTTGCGTGCCACGGGTGATGCTTTGATCCGATCACCGGAGTCCGTGGTCGGGGCCTCCGGTATCTCAGCGGGTGTGCTGTCGGAAGTTTTGCTGGCGGCTGACTCGACTGCCTTTTTAGCAGATTCTCCGCCGCTGGAATCTTTTGTCTGTTTGGCGGGCTCGGACTTCGCCGGTTTCTCATCTTCTTTCTCCTCCTTGGCGTCGTCGCCACCGCCGGCAGGTGCCTCATTCTCAACGGCGGGAGCTTCCTCGCCCTTCTCGCCGACAGCGGCGATGGCGCCGCCGACCGGCACTTCCTGGCCTTCCTGGCAGTATTGCTTGATCAAGATACCGTCGTCGAAGCATTCCACTTCCATGGTGGCTTTGTCAGTCTCGACTTCAGCGATCATATCGCCGCTTTCGACGGCATCGCCTTCTTGTTTTAACCATTTGACCAGCGTGCCCACCGTCATGGTGTCGCTGAGTTTGGGCATATCGATGAGTGTCGCCATTGTGTTACGGATTGAAGATACGTTTATTGTCGAGGGTGATCGGGTAGGCGATCAGGTAAGTTTTAAATTTGTAGAGACCTTGCGAGAGCAAGGTCTATCGACTGATGTGGAAGTTTGCGCAAAGACGGCACTCTCGTGCCATCGCTACGACTTGATTTACTAAGCGTGAAGACGGCACTTTCGTGCCATCGCTACAAGTTGGGTGGAAAAAGTATTCTTCGAAAAGTTCACTAGCTGCAACATTTGAGGACGGATGCGATGATGCGCTCCTCGTTGGGGATTTGCCAGTTTTCCAGCTCTTTGGCGTAGATTTGTGGCGCATCGATGGCGGAAACACGGTGAATGGGCGCATCGAGGTGGTCGAAGGCTCGATACTGGATCATATGCGAAATTTGTGCATCCACGCCGCAGAAGGGTTTGTTTTCTTCGACCAGCACGGCGCGGTTCGTCTTGCGCACGGAGTTGAGGATGGTCTCTTCGTCGAGCGGACGGATCGAGCGCAGGTCCACGACCTCGGCGCTGATGTTGTGTTTTTCCTCGAGGATCTTGGCCGCGTTGAGCGAGATGATGGCGCAGCGTCCGTGGGAGACGATGGTCACGTCCGTGCCTTCTTTCAGAATATTGGCAACGCCGAGCTCGATGGTGTATTCTTCTTCGGGCACTTCCCACTTTTCGCCGTAGAGCAAGGTGTTTTCCATCACAAAGACCGGGTCGTTGTCGCGGATGGCGGTCTTCATCAGGCCTTTGGCGTCGTAGGCGTTGGAGGGGCAGACCACTTTCAGGCCGGGGTGGTTGGCGACCATATTTTCCGGCGTGTGCGAGTGGGTGGCCCCGACGTTGGTGCCACCGTTGGCCGGGCCGCGCACGACGATCGGAATGTTCATCAGGCCGCCGGACATGTAGCGGCAGAAGGAGGCATTGTTAAAGAGCTGGTCGATCGCTACGTAGCTGAAAGACATAAACATCATTTCGACCA
>PXBU01000216.1 GCA_003566795.1 Puniceicoccaceae bacterium
CCGGGGGGATGACCCGCACCGCTGGATCAACCCTGAGCTGCATGGCTGGTGGGTCGGGCGCGATTTCCACATCGCCATCGATGTGGCGACCGGAAAGGTGCAGGACCTGGCCGGATTCATCAGGCGGTTTTACCATAGCTACCATCCTTATTATAATGGCAACGACCCAGTCGTGCATCCGCAGCCCGCCGGAATCGCCATCACGACTTCCGGGGGTGATTTCGTCGGCTGGCACGCCATCGCCATCATTCGTGTGGGCCTTGACCCCTCCGGTCGCATGCGCGTCTATTTCTTCAACCCCAACAACGACAGCGGCCAAAACTGGGGTCAGGATATCGTCGTCTCCACCGAGGGCAACGGCGAGCGCTTCGGCGAAGGATCGCTCTCCTTCGAGCATTTTGCTTCGCGGCTTTATTTATTTCACGACGACGGTCTCCCCGTTTCGGATGACAACCAAGTCGATGGCAAAACGGTCAACGAAATCTGCCGCCTGGCTTACGAAAGTTGGGCACGCAACAAGTGCTGACTGGTAGCGCTGCCGAATGAACTTTGCGCTGGTCGTGACTGGGGAAAAGAAGATGTAATTAATCGTCGCGTATTTGATCTTCCTCCTCGTGCGATGCCTAGTGGGAAGTTAGGCAAAAAAAGAAAAGCTAGATTATCTGCGAATGCGCCCATCTCTTTTATACACCTTCCCGTTCTTAATGACCTGCCCATTTTTAATTTTAACTCCGTTGACTTCATATCCATCGCCAGTAGCCTTAATCTCTCGGATACGTTCAATTCTTCCATCCTTGGAAATATGATTTCGATCAATGACAATTTGCTCTTTGCCCCGCTTATAAATTCCCCTGTCCTCGCGGGGAACTTCGGCAGATAGGGCAACAGCAAGTAAAAGTAGAATTAGAATTAGATATTTCATTTTTCGTGGTGAAAAAAATAGTTTTAACCATTTGCTCTTCTTTTGCAAGACTCTCCTCAATATGAAAATGCCAGCACTAGTGTCCTTGTTGAGTATCGCGATGTTACTTTCGGCGGGTTGCAAATATGAGAGCCCGTTGACTTCGGAGCAGGCGATCACGGTCGATCCGGTGGTGATCGGCCTATGGGAAAATACTCCGTCGGCAGAAAGCGATTTGCAGCGGGTGCAGCGTTTAGCGGTGTTCAAACACTCGGAGAGGGAATACATGATCCACCATTCGATGGGGGATGTTGGATTTTATTATCGAGCCTACCCGATTGAACTGGGGGGCGTTTCCTGCGTGCAGCTGCAAGTTCTTGGGAGCCATCAAGGTGCTGTCAAAGAGTCCGAAAAAAGGCGCTTTCATGTGTTGTCTTATCAGGTAGCCGACGACGAATTGACGGTCCAGACTCTGAACGCCGATCTGGTGGATGATGGCCTGAAAACAGAGGCGGCACTGCAAGCGGCATTTTTGCAGCATAAGGACCACCAGAATCTGTTCGAAAATCCGCTGACTTTCAGCAGGGTGCTATAGTGAGAGGGTCTTGAGCGGGCGCTGCGTGAAGCCCCTTTATCCCTCGATTCGAACGGGCACGCGATGCGGAAGGGCTCGATCCTGGCGTAAGTTCGACCTAGCTCACCTCAAGAAAGCCAGTCGCTACGAGATATTCTTTGAAAAACTTATTTGCTGGGGTATGAGAATTGTATCAAGAGTACTCTTGGAAATGAGAATGTAGCGATGCGTAAAGGCATACCAAAATCTTTGGTGGAACAACCGCTGTCGCGGCGAGATTTTCTGGGGGCGGCTGGGGGCGCGGGCTTTGGCTTGTGCGCCAGCTTAATTGCGCCCGGGTTCGCTCGCTTGTCGGCGGAGTCTGCTGGAGGGATGGATATGAAGCTCAACACAAATGAAAGTAGAGGCAGTACGGGCTGGGTCAGCGATGAGCGCTATCTGCGGCATACGCTGGGCCAGCGCCACCCTGAGTCGCCTGAGCGTTTGCGAGCCATCCTGCGGCAATTCAAGGAGGGTGGCCTGGAGCAAGCGGTCGTGCCGATCATGCCCGAGGCCGATCCGCTGCCTTACATCCGGATGGTGCACTCGGAGGATCATATTGAGAAGGTCGCCCAGCAGGCGCACGATGAGGCGATCTGCCGCCTGGCGGTCTCCGGTGCCTTAAGCGCGGTGGATGCGGTGTGCGCAGGGGAGGTGAAAAATGCCTTTTGCGCGGTGCGTCCACCGGGGCATCATGCCGCGAACAATGGGGAGTTCGGCTTCTGTTTTTATAACAACGTCGCCATCGCCGCCCGCTATGCCCAGCGGCAGCACCAGTTGTCAAAAATTCTGATCGTCGATTGGGACTACCATCATGGCGACGGCACGGAATGGGCCTTCTATGAGGATCCGTCGGTGTTGACGTTTTCCACCCACGCCTTGCACGCTTTCCCCGGGACCGGAGCGGCAGATAAAATCGGCCGCGGGCCAGGGGAGGGGTTTAACCTCAATGTGCCGCTGCCGCGTGGTGCGGGTGACCGTGATATTCTGCGGGCCTTTGACGAGCGACTCATCCCCGCTGCGGAAGATTTTCGGCCTGATATGATCCTGATTTCGGCGGGCTTCGATGCCCGCCAGGGTGATCCCTTGGGGGATTTTACCATTACGGATGCGGGCTTTGCCAAGCTCACCGAGCTGGTGATGTCGCTGGCGGCGACCTATTCCGAGTCGCGGATGGTATCGATCCTGGAGGGCGGCTACAATACGGAGGGCCTGGCGCTGGCGGTGGACGCGCACGTGCGGGGTCTGCTGGGGGTTTGACCGGGCATTTGCGAACTGTGCCAAATTGTAGCGAGAGAGAGGGTTGATCCCTCGATTCTGGTGGGCTCGCGATACAAGAGGGGCTTGATCCTGGCGTAAAGCCAGTCGCTACGGTATTTTTTAATTTTTTGTAGCGAGAGGGTTGATCCCTCGATTCTGGCGGGCTCGCGATACTTATTTGGCCGAGCTGCTAGGCGTAGACCATCCGCGAGCATTGGTCGCAGAAGTGGGGCTCGCCGACATTCATCGCGCCGCGGGAGACTTCATTGGAAACGCGCAGGTGGCAGCCGCCGCATTTGTGATCTTGAATCGGGACGACATAGGGCGGGCGATTGGTCTGCTTTTTGATCCGGTCATAGTGCTCGATGTAGCTGCTGTCGATGCCTTCTCTGGATTTGGCCAATGCTTCCTCAGCGGCCTGAATTGAGTTCTTTAAGTTTTGCTCGCGGGCACCCAGTTGCTCGATTTGTTGCCGCTGTTGCTCGATGCGGGCGTCGATGGCTTTTTTTTCCAGCTCGAAGGTCGCCTTCGCTTCGTCAATATCGAGCATGATAGCGATTTCGGTTTCTTCCAGCTGCGCAATTTCAGCTTCGGCTTGCTCGATTTGTTGGGTGAGGGCGCGGTATTCGTCGTTCTTTTTAACTTGCAGCTGCTGATTTTTGAAGCGTTCGATGTTTGCCTCTTTGGCTTTGACTTCGTGGTCAAGCTCGTTGCGCTGCACTTCCTTTTCTTTCAGCGACTGGCTGGCCGCCTCGATATTTTGTTGCTCCGAATCAATCAGAGCCTCGATTTTGGCCCTTTCCTGGGGAATCCGGGTGAGCTCTTGCTCGATTTTCTGCAAGGCAATGTCGCGGTCCTGAAGAATAAGAAGCTTTTCGATTTGCGGGTCGGCCATATTTGTAATAGATCAGATTGCTAGAGAATCTCTCTGAGTTGACAGAGCAACCTTAAATACCTGATGAGCGAAACTTCACTGCAAGATCAAGTCGATGACGCCACACTCGATTTCACCCTCGGTGATAGCGAGACTGCTATCGCCAAGCTGCGTGCGATTATTGCCGCGCACCCCGATGCCTTCAATGCGTGGCTCGCTTTGACCGAGGTCTATTTCTCGGAGGGCGACTATGATGCCGCCCTGGAGGCTGGTGAGCGGGCGCACCGGATCAACCCGGAGGACGTGCATGTCAACACGAGCTTGTCGCGAATTTGGGTGGAGCGGGGTGATAAAGACAAGGCGGAGCATTTCGGAGCGCAGGCCCGCATGCTCGGATGGAAGAATGAGCTGAAGGCGCCACCTGAGACGGATACTATTTGAGGGTGGTTCAGCGGCATTGACAGCAGCAGCAGGCCAGCCCTATATCTTTGGCTACATGGAAGACTCTATTTATACGCTGGAATTTGAAAAGCCGCTGCGCGAGCTGGTGAAGCAACTGCATACCCTTGAAACGCTCTCGGAGGAGTCGAACGTGGACGTAGCCGAGGAGATTGACGCCATTGAGGCCAAGATCGAGCGGATGAAGGCGGATATTTACTCAAACTTGACGGCCTGGCAGCGCGTCCAACTCTCGCGCCATCCGAAGCGCCCCTATTCACTGGATTATATCGAACGCATCTTTACCGATTTTGAAGAGCTGCATGGCGACCGTCGTTTTCGTGAAGATGCCGCGATTGTCGGGGGGCCTGCTTTTCTCGACGGTGAGCCTGTTATGGTCATCGGCCAGCAAAAGGGGCGCAATACCAGAGAGAATCTCAAGCGCAACTTCGGTTGCCCCCACCCGGAAGGCTATCGTAAAGCGATGCGCCTGATGGGAATGGCGGAAAAATTCAAGATGCCTATTATCACGCTGATCGATACGCCCGGTGCGTATCCCGGGATCGGTGCCGAGGAGCGGCATGTGGCAGAAGCTATTGCCGTTAACATTCGTGATATGAGTGCGCTAAAGGTGCCGATCATCTCGATCGTGATTGGTGAAGGCGGCAGCGGTGGTGCGCTCGGTATCGCGGTCGCGGATGAAGTGATGATCCTGGAGAACGGCTACTATTCGGTTATTTCACCCGAAGGCTGTGCGGCGATTCTTTGGAAAGATCGGGCGGCTGCGCCCAAGGCGGCAGAGGCGCTCAAATTCAGCCCGCAGCATTTGGCGAAGTTCGGCGTGGTCGACGCGATCATTACCGAGCCCATGGGCGGTGCCCACCGCGATTACGATGCTGCTGCTGCTGCGCTCAAGGCTGCGATCAATAAATCTCTGGCGAAGCTCAATAAGAAGAGCGTGGCCAAGCTCTTGGAGGATCGCTACCAGCGTTTCCGGAATTTGGGTGAGTTTGCCGAAGCGGGCTAGTGTTTCTGCTTATGCGTTTTGCTCGGCCATCGCCCGGATATAGAGTTCGCGACCGATCCAGGCGTCGGTAGCTGCATAGCGGATTTGTTTCTGGTCCAGTTCGGGGCGGGCCCAGTTGGTGACCTGTGCTGCTTTGCTGATGCGGCCTCCCATAAGCAAGGCAGCCAGGGCGCGCAGCCCGCGGTTTTCGTAGCCGAGCTTTTCCGTGATATCAGCGATCTCGATAAAGCCCGCTGGTTTGAAGTCCTGTATGGCGCGCAGTTCCTTGACATCGTCTTTGATGGCGACACCGGTTTTAAGGATAGACTCGGATTCCAGTAGCGGCAACAGCGGGTCGAGCGAATCAATTTTGCAGATACGGAAGAGGTAGACACAATCCGGGCTGGCCAGCTGGATGAGGGCCGGGGGGTAATACTGGCCTTTTTTAAAAGTCGGCCTGGTTTCTGTATCGAAGCCCAGATGGGGGCAACTCTGCAATGCTTGGACAGCAGTTTGCATCGCTTCCGGCGTGCTGAGGACGCGAATCTCGCCCTCCCATTGCATCATGGGAAGCTCGTTGATTTCTGCTTTGGATATTTTTTTAACTTCCAGCTGTTTGGACATGTTTACCAGTTTAGGTTTCTAGATGCATCCCGTCGTAAGCCAGAGCCAGCTCAATGGGGAAAAGTGTTGTTCTCTCCGGGAAACGCGAACGGTTAAATGTTTCCCGGTATTCGAGCGCGTCGCGATGGGCCTCCTCAATTTTCGCATCTGAGTATCTGGGCTCGTGGTGGAAAATGACCAGTTGCTTCACCTCAGCTCGGGCGGCCAGCTCGACGGCAGTTCTGTGATCGGAGTGACCCCAGTTTCGCTTTTCGTTGCTGGCCTCCTCGGAGCTATATTGGCCGTCAAAGATCAGCACGTCGGCGCCCTTGAAAAAATCGATGAAGGGATAATCTTCGTCTCTGGCTTCAGGTCCGTGTTCGGAGTCGGACGAATAGACGATGCGCCTGCCCGCTTCTTCAAAGCGGTAGCCCCAGGCATCGCCGGGATGCTGTTGTTTGATCGCCTGGATCTGGACATCGTCGATTTTAAAATCCGAGCCTTCCGCACGGATATCAAAGTCGATGTCTGCCTGCATGGCTGAGAAAGGCACCGGAAAGCAAGGTGTTGCCATCTGTTGCCGGATCGCAGTTTCGATCTCCTGATGGAAACCGTGGAAGGTGATGCGGTTCCCCGCTTTGTAGGCGGGCGCAAAGAAGGGGAAGCCCTGGATATGATCCCAGTGGAGGTGGGACATGAAGATGTGGTACGAAGCGGGCGGTGCATCCGGGCCGATGGATAAGGCATAGTCGCGGATGCCGGTACCTGCATCGCACAGTATGATTTCTTTGGAATTGGTGACGATCTGCACGCAGGAGGTGTTTGCCTTGTAGGTGCCGCTGGCGCTGTGCGGCATGGCATCCAGATAGTCTTCGATCTCGGCCTTGCTCTGGAAGTTTCGATCACGCGCATCCCACAGCACCGAGACGAGTTTATTACGAACGGCAGCGGATGATAGCGGGGAGGGCAGTGAACCGCAGCAGCCCCAGATGATGGCTTTCATAGTATCAGGCAAGATCAGCCGAGTAAGAGGAGCTACACCTTGTGAGTCAAAACAAAGCCTGCGTGATCATTCAATTTTCAGCAGGCCGCTACAGTTGCGTCATCGGCGGACGCGACCGCTGCCTCGTAAGGCGCTCATCCGGCCTAATTGTTGCCGACTTGATCGTCGTCGAGCCCGTTTTTGAGCAGCCGGTCCAGTTTGAGCTGCTCGATTTGCTCGTTAAG
>PXBU01000237.1 GCA_003566795.1 Puniceicoccaceae bacterium
GCGATTTTCGCCTTCCAGTCGGCTCCCTTGCGATCATTCGCTGAAAATTTCCAGCCACACCGATCCACGGCTTCGAACAAACAGCTTTCAAAGGCTTCACCTGTTTTGTGGTGCAAAAAAAAGCTCCTTGCGATAAATACCACGACTGAGCACATGGTAAATCGCACCTGGATATTCAATCCTTTGTTTGCTCGGCATGCCACTAACCTCATGCTTAGAATCCAAGAATTTAACGTTTATTTACGTTTGGCGCCTTTTCGTTCCGCCGATTGCGCTTGCTACGGGGCACCCGCTAGCTCATCAGCTTCTGAGATGACCGCCTTTACAAATAGTTCACAAACCCAATTTCGCATGTCAAAGCATGGCCAAAAGACCTCGCTACGCTGCCAACCGTGGAAAATACTGCGATTCCGATGGCTTTTGCTTTTAGCAAGCGGGCTGCTAGGATGTGCGAGTGCTGCAAAGGCATTGAAAATTACAGAATTTAAAAACGGCTACTTGACCTTCTCTGTCGAAGACCCCTCGCTTTTTTATCGCGTGGAATTTAAACCCAATCTGACGGACTCCGTTGACTGGGATGGTTCGTTTCACAGTCTAAGAAACATCCAGACCAGCGAGGCGGAAGTGACCGTGCCCGTCGGTGTTTTTTACAGGGTCGTCGGACGGGAAACACCCTGGATTGGAGGGACTGCTTCGGCCAGCGATATCCTCGTTGGAAAAAGCGCCTTCGTGGAAGACGACGCGATTGAAGGCACAATGCCGAACATCGGCCAACAGACCTTTATTCCCGGGACCGCGCCTCAAACGATTTCCCTTGGATTTCACGACGGCACCGGTTCTGTGGTCGGCGATGCCGCCTTGGCCGCTGGCAACATCGTGACCGGCGCGACCATCTTTGAAGTCGAGGGCACGGCGCTGCAGGCATCGGGCGATGCTCAGGCCTCTCACGTGCTATCCGGCAAGACTTTTTCGCGTGATGGTGCTGTGGATGTTAGTGGCACAATGCCGAACATCGGCCAGCAGACCTTTATTCCCGGGACCGCGCCTCAAACGATTTCCCTTGGATATCACGACGGCACCGGTGTGGTCGAGGGGGATGCTGATTTGACGCCCGAGAATATCGCCTTGGGAGTCAATATTTTCGGGGTCACCGGCACTTTTGAGGGAATGGCTAGGGTGCCCAAAACGGGGCAGGATGGCGCTCGGTCGAACCGCGCACGTGACGACGGGAGCTTACAAGTGGGCGCGGCATGGCCCAATCCGCGCTTTACGGATAACGGGGATGAGACGGTGACCGATAATCTAACGGGCCTGATGTGGACTAAGAACTCGAACTTGCCGGGGGGGGTCCGAAATTGGGCGGATGCGGTCGACTACTGCACGGACATGAATGCGGGGGCGGGCACTTTTGGCTATACTGACTGGCGCCTTCCCAACGTGAAGGAACTGCAAAGTTTGATCAATTATGGTAATATGTACCCGGCGATGCCCGTTCCTACTGCCCCGTTTACGGGCGTGGAGTCCGGGGCCGAATACTGGTCCTCTTCGACATTCGACTTTTTCGTCCCTTATGCCTCTGACGATTCGTGGTGGGTGGATCTGCGCCGTGGACGGGTCGACCATAGGCCTAAAACGGATGCATACCAAGTGTGGCCGGTACGTGGCGGATTGTAGGTAGCCCCCCGACCACCCCGCCGCCGTAGCCTTTGGCGTAGGAGGGTGGAATTGGCAGTTGGACTTTTGGAGGCCTGCTGCGTAGTTATTTGGTTGATACTGAAGGCGACCACAAAGGTAAGGAAATGACCCGAATGGCACTAACTTAAGACGCCTTCAGCCCCCTGGACATATGACCCGGCATCGAGGGGGCTTTGGTTGTTTACCAGGAGCGAATACATGTCGGAAATGGGTTGTGGAACTAGTATCGAATCCGGGCAGCGCGTCGAGGTTTTCCTGGGAATTGTAGCCCGTTGGTGAGTTCGGGGCGTCCGACAAGCGGACACGCCACGGGCAGGGTGCTCGTGGCGTGCTCGCTTGTCGAGCGCCGTTGGGCTTACGCGAGGACCTGACGACCTCAAAAAATTAACGTTCATTCACGTAAATTAACGGTTCGACCCATCGCTTGCGCACGGGCTAGAATCGCTCAAAACTCTCGTTTTCCGTTCTTGCAGTCTGTGCGCCGAGGCATAATCTCCGCCTCTTTTTTGAATGTTCAGCGAGCTCGCTGGCGCTCATAAAAGAACCTATTCCTCTGAAAATCAGATTTTTAACATAACAAGCAAACAACCATGACAGATCTGTCCAAATACAGAAACATCGGCATTTTCGCACACGTGGATGCCGGCAAGACCACCACCACCGAGCGCATTCTCAAGCTCACTGGTAAGATTCACAAGTTAGGTGAAGTGCACGACGGTGCCGCCACAACAGACTTTATGGAACAGGAGCAAGAGCGCGGGATTACCATTCAATCCGCCGCCACCACCTGCTTCTGGCCGGGCAGCGAGCAGCAGCATGCCGCCGCACCCTACCGTTTTAACGTCATCGACACCCCGGGCCACGTGGACTTTACGGTGGAAGTTTACCGCTCTCTCAAAGTCCTGGACGGCGGCATCGGCGTCTTCTGTGGCTCCGGCGGGGTTGAACCCCAGTCCGAGACCAACTGGCGCTACGCCAACGACTCGGAGGTCGCCCGCCTTATCTACGTGAACAAGCTTGACCGTATTGGTGCCGACTTCTTCAAGGTGGTCGAACAAGTCAAAAAAGTCCTCGGGGCCACACCGCTGGTGATGGTACTGCCGATTGGCACGGAGAGCGATCTCAAGGGTGTGGTTGATCTGATCACCCGCGAGGCCTGGGTTTGGGATGAATCCGGCGACCCGTTGAAGTATGAAAAACTTCCCGTGCCCGAGGACATGAAGGATCAGGTCGAGGAGTATCGTGAAAAGCTGATTGAGACCGCCGTCGAACAAGACGACGCGGTGATGGAAGCCTACCTCGAAGGCAACGAGCCTGATATCGCGACTCTTAAAAATTGCATCCGCCAGGGCACCATCAATCTCTCTTTCTTCCCCACCTATTGTGGCTCCTCCTTCAAAAACAAGGGTGTGCAACTCTTGCTTGACGCCGTGGTGGACTACCTGCCCTCACCCACCGAGGTCGAGCCGCAGGACGAAGTGGATGCCGAGGGTAACCCGACTGGCGAAAAAGCAGTCGTCTCGGTGGATGAGCCCTTCCGTGCGCTGGCGTTCAAGATTATGGACGACAAATACGGTGCGCTCACCTTCACCCGAATTTACTCGGGCAAGATTTCCAAAGGCACCAATGTGCTCAACTCCTTCACTGGCAAGACTGAGCGAATCGGCCGCATCATCGAGATGCACGCCAATGACCGCAACGAGATCGACTCGGCGCAAGCGGGTGATATCGTGGCACTGCTGGGGATGAAGAGCGTGCAAACAGGCCACACCCTCTGCGACCCGAACGATCCCGCCACACTGGAGCCGATGGTGTTCCCGGATCCGGTCATATCCATCGCGGTGAAGCCGAAAGATAACAGCCAGGCGGAAAAACTTGGCGTGGCCATTGGCAAGATGGTGGCCGAAGACCCCACCTTCCAGGTGGAGACCGACGAGGACTCGGGCGAAACCATCCTCAAAGGCATGGGTGAGCTGCACCTCGACATCAAGGTCGACATCCTCAAGCGCACTTATGGTGTTGAGGCTGAGGTCGGCAAACCACAGGTCGCCTACCGCGAAACCATCACCGTTCCTGTCACCGACAGCTACACCCACAAGAAGCAATCCGGTGGTTCGGGTCAGTTCGCGAAGATCGACTACACCATCGAACCGCTGGTGGAAGACGAAGAGGTCGAAATCAAGAAGAACTTTGTTTTCGAATCCAAGGTGGTTGGAGGCAATGTTCCCCGCGAATTCTGGCCCGCCGTCGAGAAGGGCTTCAAGAAGTCGCTCGATAAGGGTGTGCTCGCCGGCTACCCGACCGTGGACATCAAAGTCACGCTGTCCGATGGTGCCTTCCACGCGGTAGACTCCTCTGCGGTTGCTTTCGAGATCGCAGCCAAAGCCGCCTACCGCCAGTCCATTCCGAAAGGTAAGCCTGACATTCTCGAACCCGTCATGAAACTCGACGTTTTCTGTGGGGAGGAGAACATGGGCGATGTCATCGGCGACCTCAACCGCCGCCGTGGCATGATCAAGAGCCAGGAGCCGGGCAACACCGGCGTTCGGATCAAGGCCGACGCCCCGCTCTCCGAAATGTTCGGATATATTGGCGACCTGCGCACCATGACCTCAGGCCGTGGCCAGTTCTCGATGGAGTTCTCGCACTACGCACCCTGCCCCAAAAACGTGGCCGAGCAAGTCATCAAGGAGGCCAAGGAACGCGAAGAGGCCAAAAAGAAGTAGCACCTTCGGCGCAGAGGCCAGACGACAGAAGTCAGAGGTCAGATTTTACAAAGTCCCCGTCTCGCAAGAGCGGGGACTTTTTTCGTCCTGGAATCGGCATTTGACCACTACGAAAGTTGCCCGGCGATGGCGTGCGACGCATCTCCTGACCTCCGATTATCCGCTTCAGCAATACTTCTCCAGAATCTCACGCATCTTGCTCTCGCGCTTTTCGATACTCTCGCACAGGGCAAACTGCACCCGCGCACGATTCAGATTTTGGCCCTCGTGGCTGGTCTTGAAGTAAACGTTACCCGCCAGGTAATCCTTAAAAAAGCGCAATCCGAGTTCAAAAGCGATCAGTCGAACCGCATCGTAGAGATAGCTCTTCTCTGCCCCGGTTAAAAAGTTCTTCGCCTCAAAGAGGTAGCCCTCCACCAGTGCCTGAAAGAGATCCAGGTCCAGCTTGACCTCCTTTAGGTCAGTGGCCTCCTCGCCCGCCGGGTTGCACCCACTGCGCACCGCATCGCCGAAATCGTAATGGATCAGACCCGGTTTCACCGTGTCCAGATCGACAATTGAAGTGCCCTTCCCGGTCAACTTGTCGATCATTACGTTGGTGATTTTTGGATCTCCGTGGATCGGCCGCAGCGGTATCTCACCCCGTTCACGGGCTGATTCCAGTACATCGACAAAGCCCCGGCGCTCATCGATGAACTTGGCCAGACGACGACTCTCAGCCGATATACCCAATCGCTCCTGAGCGCACGGCTGCGTCAGCACCTGATCATATTTCCTGAGATACTCCGGGGTAATGTGAAAGCCCGGCAGCGTATCCTGCAACTGATCGATGGGAAAATCCGAAATGATACTCTGAAAATGCCCCAACACGCGCCCGGCTTCAGTCGCATGCTCGGGAATGCTGATCCGCTCATAACTGGTGGTGCTGGCGATCATGGACAGGGCACGCCAGTACCCTCCCATTTCATCCACCACGAAGTCGTCGCCATTGATGGCAGGGATCACCCGCGGCAATTGCCAAATCCGGTCCGCCTGATCCGCTTCTGCGAGAATGCGCTTATGCGCGTGATCCGTAACGGCCTTCATGTTCGCCATCACCAGGGCAGGATGCTGAAACACCTTTTGGTTAATCCGCTGCAGAATATACTGTTCCTCCGAAAAGGTGGTGCGCAAAACGACCCGGTAGGTATCATTCACGTTGCCGGAACCTATCGCCTCCAGTGCCACCAGTTGGCCCGGAACCTCGAATTTCATCGCAATCGACTCTGCTAGCATGGGATTTGTCTCCTTTAATTTTTAAAGCGGCGATAACGGGTTAGAATCAGCCGCATGTCAACTGAAGGTTGAAGGAAAGGGCAACCGCAACGGCTCCCATGCGGCTGTTTTTGACAACCGCTCCTGCGTCGCTAGCGGGAGGGAGATGATGAGATTCAAGGTTGGACCTTTCGGTCTCGATGTTCGAGCCTGCTCCCATGATTACATCAATTATCACCCACCCCGGTGGGGCTCACAAAGACGACTTGCTGGCCTGCTGTGTATTCATTGCGCACAACCCGGTCCCGATTGAACGCCGGGACCCGACCGAAACGGACTTGAGTTCGCAGGAGGTTGCGGTGGTTGACATTGGTAATCGCCACGAACCCGAGCGGATGAATTTCGACCACCATCAATTTCCCCGCGAGCAAGTGCCGACCTGCGCCCTTTCGCTGGTGCTGCAACATCTCGGGATCTATGAGGATGCCAAACGCTTTTGCGACTGGCTGGAGACCTCGGAATGGTTGGATTGTCGCGGCCCCGTCAATACAGCCGAGTGGCTGGGTGCCGGGCGCGACATTCTGGCCAAGCTCAACTCCCCGGTCGATGTCACCCTACTCCGCCGCTTCGCGGCACAGGACAGGCACCGCCCCGGCGAGCCAATTTGGGAAATCATGCGCATGATCGGTCAGGACTTACTCGACTACATCAACGGTCTGCGTGCCCGCTTGGAATATATCGGTCAACACGCCGAGGTCTGGCAGCTGGATAAATGCTCCGCACTCTTCATACCCCGCACCGATCCACTGCCGGAGGAACCCTCTGCCGGGCTGGTCCATTACCTCCAGCAATCCGGCTTGGAGGATACGGTGCTGGCCACCATCTATCCCGACCGGCGCGGCCAGGGCTACGGGCTGCGCCGCTGCAAGGATGACTCCCGCATCGACTTCACCCGCATCGAAGGCGAAGCCGATGTCCACTTCACGCACAAGCAGGGCTTTATTGCCAAAACCTCGGCCACCTCACCGGAAAGACTGAAAAGTCTACTCATGCGGGCGTACGGCTAACAGGCTGCATCAACCAAACGCGAAGGCGTTCGGCTACGGGACAACTGCCCACAATCACCACTTCAGCAAAACTCTCGCCGGGATAAAAGACCCGCAGCACCTGCTCGCGGCCATCCGGCGTGACGCGGTGCAGATTGATCGCGCCGGTATGAACGAC
>PXBU01000327.1 GCA_003566795.1 Puniceicoccaceae bacterium
ACCCGCTCGCTACGAAATAAAAACTCAATTCTCTGTTATGCCCTTCGCCATTCGAGAAGTCCTGGTTCGTCGTATCGCCACATCCAAGGTATTGCAGACCTTGGGTGCAGATCTGCAGGCCGTTACCGGCTGGCAGGTCCGTTTTTACGGAGCGAGGGAGCAAGCGGACGAGGTGCCTCCCTGTTTCGATCAATCGGCTTTTTGCCGCCGCCTCAACCAAAGTCAGGTGGGCAAAAAAGTTTGCCATGAGTCACTGCACACTTTGCGGGACGAGGCGCGGGATAAGGGCTGGCTGGGGCAATGTTCTGCGGGTTGTTGGGTCTGTGCCGTGCCGGTGAATGCTTCGGTTGGGCTACTGGGTTTTCTGGTCGTGGGCGGATTTATGGCAACCAATCACCATGTGGCGGAGATGAATCACTGTCGGCATTTGCTGGAAAGGCGGGGGATTCGGATGGCACCGATGGAGGTGCAGGCCTTGTTGCAACGCTCGCCCGTCCTTACTCCGGAAAAACGCGAAAGCTTAATCCGGCTCTTGAGCATGTCGGCGGGGTATTTAATTAAAGAGTTGTCGTTGGAATTATTTGCTCAGGGGCAGGACTTGCCGGTCAGTATCCGGCGCGCCTGTGAATACATCCGCCACAATTTTGTTCACGACCCGGTATTGGAGGAAGTGGCCCGGGAGGTAGGGTTGAGTCCGAGCCACTTTTCGCGGGTGTTTCATCATAAAACCGGTTTGCGCTTTAAGGAGTATGTGAACGAGGTCCGCTTGCAAAAGGTGAGGGAACTGTTGCGCCATACCGATGAGCGCATCACCGACTTGGTCGAAGCGACCGGCTTTCGCTCCATTTCCCAGTTCAACCGTCAGTTTCGCGCCCACTACGGCCGTTCTCCCCGCGACTACCGCAAGCAATGCCGCGAGCGGTATTCGTAAGACGATGGGATTTGAAGGGGATTTATAGGATAAAGTTATGTGATGTCATGCTTCGCCAAAACGGCGATTACCGAGTTTCCCGCAAGGCCTTGAACTGCAACATCCGGCTTCTGTCCTCTGATATCCGACTTCTGAATCTAGGTTAAACCGCAGAGGGCGCGGAGAGCGCGGAGGGAGGGTGTGTTGATGGTTGATCCTCCATCACGAATCACGCAGAACCATCGACCTGATAAAACGGCCCTGTTGGCCGTCTTCCGGTTAGCGTAGTTTAGCGGTTCCAAAAATACGGAGGGCCTGGGAACCGTTTAGCTGGGAGATTTTTGAACTGCTAAAGGACGCTAACAAATTCCCGTCAACAGAACGGGTCTGCGAACGGAGGACCAAGGACCTTACTCCATGATTCATGCAGGGAGTACCACTGGACATGCGACTGATTCTTGTAATCCTAAAACAAACCTCCGTGCCCGTGGTAAAAAAAATCAACCACTCAAGCGCGGCTCGCGGGGACGCTCGCCCTCCCGGGATGAGTTACCAGTCACCCACCTCCCCAGCTCCCTCCCTCTAGCGACGCAGGAGCGGTTGTAAAAAACAGTCGTCGCCTCGCCGCCGCCTTGGGCGCATGACCGCATGGCCGTTCGTCCAAACGCGAAGGCGTTCGGCTACCAGCTTCCGCTCAACTGAATCGCACGAAGCGGAACTTCAGGAAAGCCGCTTATATAAAAAATATAAAAAAATGAAAAAAGTGCTTGCCAAGTCGGTTTGAGGAGCAGATAAAGTATTCATCTCGAGAAATACCCTAAAATTCAGATACACATACCCCATGAAAAATTCAATATCCAAACCGCTCAAAACGACCGCCGCAATCTTATCACTGAGTGCTCTGTCATTGTCATTGGCTGGAACAGCTTCCGGTGCCAACCTCGACGTCAACTTCGGATCCGATAACGACGGGTTCGGCGGCTTCTTCACCACCGCACAGTCCTCTCAAACTACGTTTGCGGAACTTGAGGATTCAATCCAGGTAAATCGAAGCTCAGGTGCTAACGAACGATCAGGAGGCCTTTGGACCGACGAGTTCACGGGAGCGAATGCCTTGAATCGGGATGACGGTAGCTTCTACACCTTCACCACTCAGGTAGCCATCAATAGCGTGATCGGGAGCGGCGGTGCCGGAAACGTTGCCTTAATGCTGTTTAGTAATGCTGCGGAAACAGACCCCCAGGGAATCTCACTGAAAATGTTCTATGGTACCTCAAGTGCTGACTCTCCTGAGCTTCGGATCGATAGTCGAGTCAACACTTCCGATTCGTCTTCGTCAGAACGGCTGGCATGGACGGGCGATAGTTTTGTTTCCGGGAATGTCTTCACGCTGGAAGGCATTGTAAACTTCACTGCAACTGACGCAATTGTGACCTTTAACCTGACGGATAGTGCGGCGACTCCCACGACGGCTTCAGTCACCCGGACCTTTGATAAGAGCGCTCTCGTCTGGGGTGATGTCCACGGGGTTGGCACTGAGCACAATGGGATCAATTTTGATGTCTTTAACTACGGCGTCGTCGTGCCCGAGCCTTCCACTGCCCTGCTTCTAGGCCTGGTCGGGATCGGCCTCGTGCTGCGCCGCCGTCGCTAAGCGCCAAGCGCGGTTGAGCGATTCAATTCACAAAAACGCCTCTCCACATTCCGGAGGGGCGTTTTTTTTGGCAGGGTAGGGAGGGTGGCAAGCCGCATGGCCGCTCGATCCAAACGCGAAGGCGTTGGGCTACAGTTTAACACCGTTCTTTATTAGGAATTCATATGTCTCATAATCCACCTCAGACTACCCCAAACAAAACCCGACCAATGATGAAACAGCTAAAACGAAAATCATTCAAATCGACCGCCGCGATCTTATCGCTGAGCGCGCTGTCATTGGCCGGAACAGCTTCCGGAGTGCTTGTTGATGTCAACTTCGGATCCGATCACGACGGGCTCGGCGGGTTCACAACCTCCACGCAGTCCTCCCAAACAGTTTTTGAGACACTTGATGATTCAATACAGACAAGGCGAGGAAGCGGTAGCAACGACCGATCAGCAGGCATCTGGACCGACGCCTTCACGGGAGCGAATGCCTTGAGGCGGAGTGCCGGTAGCACCCACATCTTCACGACCGTCGTAAGCATTGCTAGCCACTCGCAGTATAGCGACGCCAACGTTTCCTTGATGCTGTTCAGCGATGCAGCGGAAACGAGTCCCAGCGGAATCACACTCAAAATGCACTTTGGCACTTCGACGCCTCGGATGCAGATCGACAGTGGAGTAAGAACCTTCGATTCCACTTCGGCACAGCGCCAAGATTGGACAGGTCTGCCCATGGTCGGTGGTGGTCTCTTCACGCTGCAAGGTATCGTAAGCTTCACCGAAGATGATGCTATTGTAACCTTCAACCTGACAGATTCAGCGGATCCTGCCAACACTGCATCGGTGACACGGACCTTTGATAAAGACGATCTTACATGGGGAGACTTCCATGGGGTTGGCACGCAACACACTCGGATCGATTTCAATGTTTACAGCTTTACCGCTGTAGGCAGCCCATTTTCACTCACCATTACCCAAAACGCATCCACTCCCGGCAGCTACGACTTCGAGTGGTCCAGTCAGCCAGACAAATTCTACGACCTGCTTACCAGCACCGACCTCGCCGGCCCGATCGCCGAATGGCTGGTGTATGACGACGGCGTGAGGGTTCACGGGGACATTCCCTCCGCCGGGGCGGTGACCACGCTCAGCGCCGTGCCCTCGTCGGATCCACGCCGCTTTTTCGCCATACGCGAATTCGACGCCCCGCCGCCGCCGCCGCCGGAGCCGTTTTTCTTAAGGGATTTCGAAAACGACAACGGCGGTTTCACCGTCGTGACCACCGCAGGCAGCGATTGGCAATACGGCAGGCCGGATGCTGAGATAGAGAACACGATCACCATCGATGGCGGCAACGAGGGCTCGGAGGAAGGTGCCTGGGGTGTGGAACTCACCGGCCCCTATGCGGCCGGCACCGTCACCGCGCTGCGCTCGCCGCCCATCGACCTCAGCGTCCTCCCTGAAGGAGTCGGGGTGCAGCTCACCTACGCCCTGGCCCTCGACATGCCCGGTGATGCCAGCCTGGTGGTGCGGATCATCGAGGAAGACGGCGATGGCGTCATTGGCGACGCCATGCAGTCCATCACCGCCCCGTCGTCCGCTAACTGGGCCAATGTTGGCCCGATCGATCTACCCGAGGAAGCCATTGGCCAAATCGTGCGCATCGAGTGGCTCTTTACGAGCCCGTCCGGCGATTCCACCTTCCTCGGTGCCTACATCGACGATGTCGCCCTCACCGAAACCACGGCTGAGTCGGAAAAGAACGCGCCTTCCGGCATGATCCTCACCTGGACGGACGACCCCACCACCTCGATTGTGATCGACTGGCACCGCCTCGCCGAGGACGCGGATACGCCCGCATATATTCAAACCCGGCCGCGCGGAACGGCTGAGTGGTTCCCGATCGAGGCCGAGCGGTTCCCCTTTCCCCACTCCGACCGCCTCGTCGATCGCATATCGATCGAGAATCTCCAGCCCGATACAGAATATGAGTTTCGCGGCTCACCGGGCGAGAAGACCTACTGGTTCCGCACCATGCCAGCCACGCTCGATCGGCCCATTGTCATGGCCGCTGGCGGCGATGTGCGGCACCAAAAGGAGTGGATGTCTGCCATGAACTTGGCCGCCATGGTGCACGACCCGGACCTGATTGTTTGGGGTGGCGATCTTGCTTACTGCGACGGCAGTTCCAGCAATACCCATCTCTGGTATGAATTCCTCGATTCAATGGTCGAAACGTTGGTCACCCCCGAAGGCCGGGTGCCGCCGGTGGTCGTTGGGATGGGCAACCATGAGATCCAACGCGCCTACCATCGCGGCCGTATCAACAGCCACGCCGACCGCGAGAGATTGGCTCCATTTTTCTACGGGCTTTTTGCGTTTCCGGGTGATCCCGGCTACGGAGTGCTCGATTTCGGCAACTATCTGAGCATCGTCATGGGCGACTCGGATCACAGCAACCCCGTCGAGGGCGAACAAACCGATTGGATGCAACAAACTCTGAGCGAGCGCAACCACGTCCCCCACCTGATTCCCGTTTATCACGTGCCTGCCTATCCGAGCGTGCGGAGTTTTAGCGATCGTGTGGGCCAATTGGTACGTGAGCACTGGGTGCCGCTGTTTGAGGAAAACGGCATCCGCTTGGTGCTGGAAAACCACGATCACAGCTACAAGCGCACCGTGCCGATTTTCGAGGGGGCCGAGGATGCCGAACGCGGCGTCGTCTATATGGGTGACGGCTGTTGGGGTGTGGGCACCCGCGGAGTTCACAATGTCGAGAATACTTGGTATTTGGAGCAGGCGCAAGGTATCCGCCACGCCCTGATCATTACGCTACACCCGGATCACAAGGTGGTCGAGGCCATCGATGCCCAAAACAATCTCATCGATACGACCACCATTCCCGCGCGGGAAAATTTATAGGACACCCATATTTTGGGATTAAGATTATGAGTAAGATTACGATTACGATTTAGCGTAAAACCGGCTTAAGTTAGCGCCATTCAGCTTAGACCCCGCTCAAACCTCCCCAGCTCCCTCCCTCTAGCGACGCAGGAGCGGTTGTAAAAAACAGTCGTCGCCTCGCCGCCGCCTTGGGCGCATGACCGCTTGGAGCTAAAAAGAGTAGTCAGAAGACAGATGCCAACGATGGATGACCAGATAGTTATGTGATGTCATGCTTCGCCAAAACGGCGATTACCGAGTTTCACGCAAGGCCTTGAACTGCAAAGCAGTTTAACGGACACCCATTTTAGGAAAAACGTATTTTGTAGCGGATCGACGATAGTCGTTCCGTTCAGTATGCTGATTTTAAAATGCATAGGACGCCCACAGATCTCTCGTGGGCATCTTTTAATTTTTGAACCCGCGGTTCATTAAGCTGAATGAACCTTAATTTAGCTTGAATTCAGGTTCATGTGATAAGCCGAGGGGGAGCAGCCGGAGCGTTTCTTGAACTCCACCGAAAAGTGGGCGGGGGCGTGGAAACCGAGTTGCGCGGCGATCTCCTTGATGCTGAGGCGGTCCTCCAGCAACAGGGCCTCGGCCCGGGCGTGGCGCACCTGGGCATGATATTCCTTCGGCGGCAGCCCCGCCACAGCCTTGAACCGGCGGTGGAATTGCGGGTAGCTCATGCCCATGGACGCGGCGATATCGGCGACGGGCTGCCCGGCCAGCAGCGCCTCCCGGGCCGCGCTGTAAAAATCCACCTCGTCCGCGTCGGGCTCGCCGGGATTCATGGCGGCGCAGACTTCGGCCCAGAGCGCGCGGGCATGGCCGGCCGCGATGCCGTGCGAGGCGCGCGATCGCTGGCGGCAAATGGCATGAAAGTCCGCGAAGCGCTGCCAGAAGGGGCGGTCGACCGGAATGTGCGCCACCGGGCGAGCGGCAAAAGGCCCGGGCATCAGCACGTCCATCACCCGGCCGCGCAGCTCAAACCAGTCCTCGGTCCAGCCGGTCTCAGGGTCCGGGCGGTAGCGGTGCCAGACGCCCGGGCAGAGCACGAAGCAATCGCCCGCGCCGAGCCGTTGGTGGCCGCCTTCCCACTCCAGCAGCCCCGCGCCCGAATGGATGCCGACCACCTGCATCGCAGACAAACGCCGCCCCCGCTCCCAGGTGAAGGCGTGATCGGCCGGATGCCGCGGCGGCGGGTAGGGCGCTCCGGCCCGGATGGACGTATGCCCGGAAGCCGAGAGCCGGAAACCCCAGATCGCATCCTCCGGGAGTGTCGGGTAGTAATCGAAGTAATCGTTAATAGATTTATACAAGTATCGGAGAGCTTATTGAAAGCAAGCGCTCTTTACAGCGCGA
>PXBU01000211.1 GCA_003566795.1 Puniceicoccaceae bacterium
AATTGAGGCCTTCATGAGCAGTCGTCCGGTCATGCCCATGATTCTGCGGGGTGAAAACGTGATCGCCAAAGTGCGGGACCTGCTCGGGCCGCCCAATTCGAAAGAAGCCGCCCCCGGCACCATCCGCGGTGATCTTGGGACCGATATGATGAAGAATGTCGTGCACGCCTCTGACAGCCCCGAAACGGCTGTCGCGGAAAAGAAGCGCTTTTTCCCTGAACTGTAGCAGCGACAATTCTGTCGCTTCCATTCGAAGCATTAAAGCGGCAATTCGTCGTTTTACCGAAAGAATCGATCATGAAAGTCAAAACAGGGCTCGGTTTGGACAGTCACCGCTTCGTTGCAGACGATTCGGAGCGGTCTCTGGTCTTGGGCGGCCTCGTCTTCCAGGATGCCCCGGCGCTCCACGGCAATAGCGACGCCGATGTGATTCTCCATGCCCTGACCGATGCCATCAGTGGCATCACTGGTAAGACGGTAATCGGTACGGTGGCGGACCGGATGTGCCGCGACGGGATCACCGACAGTAAAGAATACTTAAAAGTCGCATTGGCCGATCTCGGGGATTGGCAGATCAGCCACGTCTCGATCGCTCTCGAATGCCTGCGTCCGAAGATCGACCCCAAGGTGCCTGCTTTGCGTGAGTCCATTGCCGGATTGCTCGGTGTGGCTACGGATGATGTCTGCATTACCGCCACCACTGGTGAGGGGTTGACTGATTGCGGCCGCGGGCTTGGCATTCACGCCAGTGCACTGGTGACGGCGACTGCTAACAGTTGATTTTTTATGCGACTTGGAATGATTGATTTTTCTGAAAGAATCTTGTTTGATGAGTTTTTTACAAAAATGCCCCCATGCCACATGGGCTTATCATTCCCCCCCTACGACACAATCCGACTGGTTTCGGGCGTATTCGCACCGATCGACCAAGGGCTGTAGCGTGTTCGTTTGTTAAAGTTTCCCTAGATGTTTAATCCTAAACCCCTTTTCCACTATTTCCAGATTTTCCGGAAATACGTGGGGCGTCGCCTGGTCCTTGTTTTCCTGTTGGCGACGGCCGCGGTGCTGGTGGAGTCGGTGGGCATTACACTGGTGCTACCGCTCATCGCCAGTCTGGGGATGGAGGGGGAGGCGCTAAAGGGCGGCAGCGAGGCTTCGGCGCTCACCACATGGATGAGCACGCTGGTGCGCGGCTTGGGGCTAGAGGGCTCCACCATCGGCATCATTTTTTTCATTGCGCTCTTGGTCGGCCTCAAGGGCTTGATTCGCTTCGGTGCCGACGCCTATGGCGGCATACTCTCCGCCCAACTGAGCCGGGAGATCAAACGGAAGATGTTTCAAGCCTATGTGGGGATGAGTTATGCCTATTATTCCGCCCACAATACGGGTCATTTTGCGAACGTGATCAACACGCAAGTGAGCGGCCTGATCCAGTCATTCAGTGCTTTCAAAACACTGTTTATTTCGATTTTGACTACCATGGCCTATTTCTCGGTGGCACTTTTGGTGGACTGGCGCTTTGCCCTGATGGCGGTAGTTTTTGGTGGCACGGTACTGCTTTTCTTCCGGCGGCTAAGTGATTATGTTAAACAACTTTCCCGCCAAACCGCAAAGGAGCAGAGCACTTTAAACAAACGCCTGATCCAGTGCCTGCAAGCGCACAAATACCTTACGGCGACGGGCACAATGGTTGCATTAGAGAAGGGGATATTCGAGAGTATCCACCGATTAACCCGCTACGCCCGCAACCAAAGCATCGCCAACGCCTTTACCGGTTCGGTGCGGGAACCGATCTCCATCATCGTCATCCTCCTGGTTCTGATTGTCCAGATCAGCTTTTTTCAGGCCCCGGTCGCCCCGATTCTGGTCTCTCTGATTTTACTCTACCGGGCGATGGGGCAGGTCATGTTGTTGCAAAGCTCCTGGCAACATCTGATGTCCACGTCCGGAAGTATCGAAGTGGTCGAAGCGGAATTTAGAAATTTAGAGGACGATTATCGGGCCGACGGAGAACTGACCATCGACCCGCTGGATCAGGAGATCCGCTTTGAAGCGCTTTCTTTTGCTTATGCTCAGGCGGAGGCAGTGGTGTTACATGAGATTGATCTATGCATTCCCGCCCGCAGCACCGTGGCCTTTGTGGGGCCTTCCGGAGCGGGTAAGTCCACTTTGGTCGACCTGATCACGCTGCTGCTCAAGCCAACGGACGGACGTTTGATCATTGATCAAAAGGATGCCTCAGTGATCGCCACGGATTCCTGGCGGCAGCAAATCGGCTATGTCTCTCAGGATACTGTGATTTTTGATGATACGGTGGCGAACAACATCGGGATGTGGTCCGGTGATTTCAATGCGGATGCCGGCTACGCCGCCCGGGTGCTTGGTGCCAGCGAAGCGGCTCATGCCCGCAGCTTCATCGAAGCCCTCCCTGAGGGATTTAACACTGTGGTCGGTGATCGCGGCGTTCGCCTCTCCGGTGGTCAGAAGCAGCGCCTCTTCATCGCCCGCGAGCTATTTAAACAACCCAAGCTTCTCATACTCGATGAAGCCACCTCCGCCCTCGATACCGAATCCGAACGCGCGATCCAATCGAGCATTGATGCCCTGCGCGGTGAGATCACCATTATCCTCATCGCCCACCGCCTCTCGACGGTAAGAAATGCGGATCATGTCTATGTTCTGGAAACCGGTAAGCTTGTGGAACAGGGCACCTACACTGAACTTATCGAAAAGTCCGATTCTCGTTTTGCCCGCATGGTTGCGGCGCAAACTCTCACCCAGCAAAGCCCCTGAGTCGCATCCATTCCTTATCCCATGAAAATCGCCATCCAGGTTCCGATTAAAGCACGCAGCAGCACACGTGTGCCCAATAAAAACTTTCGTTCGCTGTGCGGGAAGCCCTTTTCCTGGTGGCTCCTCGACCGGCTGGCAGACCTGGCTGACCCGGACTGGGATATCTTTATCGATTCGGAAAGCAGCGAGGTCTTGGAACATCTCTCCGAACGGCACCGCGAACGTTTTAAATTTCACCTGCGCGACCCCTGGTTTGCTGAGGACCATGCCAACGGCAATCACTTGCTCCATCAATTTGCGGTGAGAGAATCGACTTACGACATCTATGTGCAATTGTTCGTCACCGCCGTGACGCTACCCGGCGAAATCATCAACGAAGCCATCCAATGCCTGTCCACTTCGGTGAGTGCTTATGATTCGCTTTTCCTGGTTACGGAGGAGAATGGTTGGTATTGGTTTAATGAGAATGCCTTGAATTATCAACCGCATCTCCCCAACGGACTGCCGCGTTCCCAGGACGCGATGGTTCTGAAGGAGACCACCGGCCTCTACGCCATCACGCGAGACGCGCTCCTCCGGGGTGGCTGCCGAATCGGAGAACGGCCATACTTTTACACGATCCCCCATGAGTTCGCCTTCGATGTCGATACTATGGAGGATTTCCGAAGGGCGGAAAAATTCCTGGACGGCAAAATCAAAGGATGAAAGCTAAAACCTCATTTGCACTTATCGACGGGTGGTGGGGCTCAGGTAAGACAACTCTGCGCGGCTTGCTTGACGGCCATCCGGAACTGGCGGTTTGTCCGATACAAGAATCCTTGGTGGGGGTATTGTCACACGATCCGGGGCACCATTATTGGTTGCCAAAAAAGGAGGTTTCCGGACTACGGGCCTGTCTGGGTGCAAGCATCGGCTATAGCCGAATCGAGCGCTTTGCCTTGGCCGGAACAATCGCATTCGATGCGGCCCGCCGCGTTCGGATCGAACGGCCTTTTAATTTTGACTATTACCAGTTCGATCAGATGTGGGTGCAGCGAGTCCTAGGGGAGGAAGCACTCAGCTTGAGAAAACTGATCGATATTTATTACCACTCCTTCATGGCGTGCTGGAAGGACCTCCCTGAAAATAATCAGCACTATGCCTACCATGTCTCTCTCGATGATAACCGACGAAATACCGTTCCGTTTTTTATCAAAAATTATCCTGAAGGGAAACTCCTTTACTTGATCCGAGACCCCAAGGGTATTATTGCCACACGCGCAGGACGTCTGCCCTGCAAGGGGGAGAGCCGGACGACGCAATGGGAGGACCTGACCTGCGAACAACTGATACGATCCCGTGAATTGCATCGTATTCGTGACGCTTACGTGCAAGTGCGGCAACTGGCGAAACAATATCCGGAACGCATCCTCCCAGTCTCCTTCGAGGCCTTGGTCGAACAAACTCCTGTAACCATGAAGCAAGTGGCTGATTTCCTGGCTATCGACTACGATACAATCCTTGAAAAGTTTTCTTATTTAGGCGAGCCGATAGGCGAGGTCGAAGGCGTTTCCTTTACCGGTAAGGTTAATGATGCTCCTCGTGATCTCTTGAATGACACCACCTTTGCTTGGGCGCAAATGATTCTTCGGGAGATGCCTTTTTCAGTGTCCACTTTACGGCGATACCCGCATGCCAGCATGGCATTTTTGAAGCATGAAGCCTTGGCCAAGGCCAACAGGCTATACTCAAGATGCGAACGTTTTTTGCGCCGCTGTGTCCCTGGTTGAGTTATAATGATTCATTCATCCCAGTTTGTTTTTGTGCACATGCCAAAAACCGGCGGCACTTTTGTGGCAGAGTGTATGAGGCAGCTCAATCATTCGGGTAAACTGCGGGAGCCTCAGACGGCCTTGTGGAAGAAGTGGCTTTGCCGCGACCGCTTTCATAAAGTGCCTAATGTGAGTAAGCACGGATGCGTCAGTGAGATTCCCAAGAAATGCCAAAACTTGCCTATCGTTGGATGCATCCGGTCACCAGAAGCGTGGTATTCTTCGAATTACCGTTTTGCCTGGTGGCGACGTTTCCCGGAGAAATTCCCCGGAGTCCTCGAGTGTCCTGCGTTTCCCAACCTTTCGTTTGATGACTATTTCCGATTATCGAACACAACTTGGATCGAGGCTGAATTTCCGTATCTGACTCCCCCTTATCCGGCAGGACGATATACCTTGCTTCTACTTAAATGGTTTTCACGAGACCCAAAGGCCTTCTTGCAAGAAATTAACGGCAAGATTACCAGCGAACATCTTATCGAGGAACTGGGAGATATCATCTGGCTAAAGTGCGAACGGCTGAACGCAGATCTTCACTATTTGCTGAGATGTTTTGATTGGGCCGAGGACAAACTTCAGTTTATTTTAAGACGTCCTGTCGTTTTACCATCCACTGATCCACGGAATGACGGGACAGGGATTCAGCATGTTATCAATAAAGAGGAATCAGCTTGCATTCAAACCCTTGACGCAGCGGTTTACGAGTTTATCGAATACCTAACGCTGAAGAAATGAAGATGAACATTCTCATCGAAAACAGCGGCTATCATCTGCGCAACCTTGGCGACGTAGCGATGCTGCAAGCCGCCTGTGCCGTGATTAAGCGAATTCAGCCGGAGGCGCAGCTACAGGTTTTTACAACGGCACCTGATCGCCTTCTTCAGTTATGTCCCGGCGTGGAGGCGCTGGCTCCCTCCGGTCAAGCGGCTTGGCAAGCAGCCAAGTATTTTCCGATTCCCCGACGTTGTTTACCTCTTGCACTACAAGAGTGGATTTTCCGAAAGGAGAAGGATTTTAAGTATGCACAGCCAATACGAGCTTTGGGAGTATTATCGAAACGAGCCGACTACCAGGCTCACCATGCCGCAAAGGTAGAAGCTTGGATCGCCGCGATCGAGGGTGCAGATGCGGTAATCGTGACCGGAGGCGGCTTCTTTACAGATGCCTTTGGTTCTCATTTGGAAGGACTGCTGCACACCCTTTGCTGGGCGCGTGCGAAGAAACGAATGACCGCTTTCTTCGGACAGGGCCTGGGGCCATTGGATGATCCGCGGCTGCGAAGATTGGGCGGAGTTGCCCTGCGGGAGGCGGACTTGGTCACCTTGCGTGAAAACCGGCAAGGACTGGCACTGGGGACAGAGTTACAGTGCGAAACTCAAAATTGGCTAACAACGGGCGATGATGCTTTTGCACTCTTGACTTCAGTGCCTGCGAACCCCGCTCAAGGTCAATCCATCGGAATCAATTTACGCGTTGCCGACTACTCCGCGATCTCTTCGGGAGCGACGGCTCAACTCGCCGAAGCGCTTGAGGCGGTGCGGGTAAATTATGATGCCACTTGGATGCCGCTACCCGTAGATCTATGCCCGGATTGTGGAGATTCCGTGAAAACGCTTTCTCTGTTAAAGAAAGAAAGCGTCTCAGCCGTTTATCAACTCCCGGAGACGCCAATGGATTTGTTTGATCTAGTCGGTGACTGTCGCGTCGTCATCACCGGCAGTTACCATGCGGCGGTGTTCGCCTTGGCGAGAGGCGTGCCGGTCGTCGGCCTGGCTGCAAATCCCTACTACACAGATAAATTCAATGGCCTCGCTGGGTTTTTCCCGAGTGGACTCAGAATAGTTGATCATTCGAAAGCATCGGTGCGCAGTGAACTGCTGGAGGCAGTCACAGCGCTATGGAGAATATCTCTTTCTGATCGGCTCGAGCTTTGTCGGCAAGCACAAGCGATAGGGGACTCCGTTGTAGGAGCTTACAAGTATTTTATGGAAGAGCTTTTTCTCCGAATCGGCCTGCATTAGAGCACCAATACCCTTCAATCATATATCCAATATGGTAAATTCAATCCTCAGTTCAATAATATCGAGGTGTTCACTTAAAAAAATTGCACGACAAGTGGGTCGGCTAAAACTCAGATTATCCACATTCGACTCGAATAGTCACTTCTGTGTATCAGATTACG
>PXBU01000087.1 GCA_003566795.1 Puniceicoccaceae bacterium
CCAGAGCGGGGCGGAACGAACGTTCGGAGTGCTTGCTGAAGCTGCGCACTACGGCCCCGCGGCAGCACCACCACAAAAGACCCTCACCGCCACTTGCCGCAACGCTCGGAAGCTGCCTTGCCAGAGCGGGGCGGAACGAACGTTCGGAGTGCTTGCTGAAGCGGCGCACTACGGCCTATTGCATGACTGGTAAGGAATGGCGTTGGGGGGTGTCCACCCGGTGCGGTCCCGCTCTCCCTTGATCTCCCACGCCTCTTTGGTGTTTTGCTTATGTTGCTCGCTGCGTCCATCAAGCGGCCAATTGGGGTCAGGCTGATGCGATTCGGCGAAAATTTCCCGCGCACGTTCGACCAGTTCAGGCTTTTGATCGGCGAGGTTGTTCGATTCACCCGGGTCTTCGGCCAGATCGTAGATTTCGATCGGGGCGCCGTATCGTGGTTTTACGGCTTTCCAGTCACCCCAGCGAGCTGCCTGCATGGAGGTGTAGTTTTCATGTAATATCCAGTAAAAATACTCCCGTTGCGGGGCGGAGCCGCCTTTAAGATACTCGACCAGCGAGAAACCGTCGGTCTCGTAACCCTCGGGCAGGGTGGCACCACTCAGTTCGGCGAAAGTGGGCATCATATCCCAGAAGGCCCAGGGCTCGTGGCTGACGCGACCAGCCGGGACCTTGCCTGGCCAGCGCGCGAAGGCGGCTTGGCGAAGTGCCCCTTCATACAGGCCGCGCTTGTAGCCGCGCAGGCCATTGCTGGCTTGGTCGAAGAGGCTGCCGATCTCGGATTCGGGCGGGAACGACGAGCCGTTGTCACCGGTGAACACAATCAGTGTATTATCGTCGATACCGAGTTCCTGGAGCGTATCGACCAGTTCACCGACATAGCTGTCGAGTCGCGTAACCTGCGCGGCGTAGGCTTTTTGCCGGTCGGTCCAGGGCTTGTCCGCGTAGATGCCGAGATCATCGATTTCATGCTTCGCATGCGGCAACGTCATGGCGTAAAAAAGGAAAAACGGTTGCTCGGCCTCAGCTTTAGCTGTGACCCATTTGAGCAACTCGTGCTGGATGAGATAGGGCGCGTAGGTTTCACCGACATCGCGGCCGTTGTTGCCGGGCAGCAGAACGGGCTGATCGTTGTCGTGCAGATAGGTCGGAAAATAGGAATGGGCCAGGCGCTGGCAATTATAGCCGAAGAAGCGGTCCACTCCCTGCTTGGCCGGTGCACCAGTAGAATCGAAGAAGCCCATCCCCCATTTGCCGAAGGTAGCGGTGGCATAGCCCGCCGATTGGGCCACATCGGCAATGGTCACGGCATCTGCGGGTAGCGGAAGCTGCCCTTCGGGAACCATCGCGTAGTTACCACGAATCGGGCTGTGCCCGGAGTGCAAACCCGTGAAAAAGGAGGCGCGACTGGGAGCGCAGACGGTGCTGCCACAATAAGCCTGATAGTAAAGTGTGCCCTCACTCGCCAACCGGTCCAGGTGCGGGGTTTGAATGATCTGCTGACCGTAAATCCCCATATCCCCCTGCGCGATGTCATCGGAAAGGATGAAAATGAAGTTGGGTCTCTCTTCGGCATGCGTGAATGCCGCGAGTCCGAGAGACAGCAGCGTGAGTTTTTGAATGATATACTTCATAGACGATCAGATGCTTAAGGTGAAAAATTGAACCCAAACTCTGCCGACTGGCGAAGTAAAGGAAATGTTCCAAAGCAAGTTTTTTATTTGGCCAACAGCGATGCGAAACGACCAAACGCGAAGGCGTTCGGCTACGGTAGCGCAAGTTTGATTTATGGTAAATTTTATTTGATCGCATGCTGGTAACTGGTCAGATATTCCACCATGGCCCCTATCACTGTTACAAATTTTCGGGTTCCGCGACTTTTGGCGGGCTTGTGCCTGACGCTGTTGGTCGTGTTGGCAACGGCTTGTCGGCCTGAAGTAACGGAGGGCCTCACTTTACGCATCGCTCATCCGCTGGATAGCACGCACCCGAATCATCGCACTCTGCAATTTTTCGCGCAAGACTTACAGCAGCGCTCCGCCGGTGCCCTGTCGGTCGAGATTTATCCGGGTGGGCAACTCGGTAACTCGCGGGAAGTGCTGGAACTACTACAGGTCGGCAGCCTGGATATGACAGTGGCCTCGGCAGCCTCGGTGGAGAGCTTTGTCCCAGCCTTTAGCCTGTTTGGGCTACCCTACCTTTTTCGGGATCGGACGCACCGGCTGGCAGTCTTTCGGGGTCCGGTCGGACAAGAGCTCTTAGAGTCCGGCATCCCCGCCCGGCTCCGGGGGCTCGCCTATCTGGATGCCGGCAGCCGGAGCTTCTACACCAAGGACGCCGTGGTCAAAAGCCCGGACGATTTGAGGGGCAAGAAAATCCGCGTGATGAACAGCCCGATGGCGATCGCGACCATCCGCGCACTGGGCGCTTCGCCCACGCCGATCGCCTGGGGGGAGCTCTACACCGCACTGCAACAAGGGGTGGTCGATGCGGCGGAGAATAACCCGCCGTCTTTTCTCACCTCCCGCCACTACGAGATCACGCCCTACTTCTCACTCGACGAACATACCTCGATCCCCGACCTCCTCGTGATCGGTGAGGCCTCCTGGCAGCGCCTGTCCCAGCAACAGCAAGAGTGGGTCCAGGCAGCGGCGACAGCGGCCGCCGAATTCCAATACGAGCTCTGGGCCGAGGCCGTCGAAGAGGCATTGACGCAACTGGAGGCGGCCAATATCACCATCCACCGCCCGGACAAGGCGCCCTTTGCCGAAGCCGTTCAGCCGCTGTATGAAGCTCTACGCGCTAGCGCACCAGAACTGTTTAAACTCGTCGAAGCCATCCGCCATAATTAGTATGCCATCCCAAATCCACCATAAAACCGTCGCCGCGCTCCGGATCTTGCTCATCGTGCTGATGGCCGCCATGGCCCTGGACGTGTTGTGGCAGGTCGTCACCCGATTTATCTTCAACTCCCCGAGCGTCTGGACCGAGGAGCTGGCCCGCTTTATTTTGATCTGGCTGGGCTCGCTGGGAGCGGCCTACGGCGTGGCCGAGGGTTTCCATCTGGAAATGGATTATTTCCTCAAGAAAACCGAGGGCTATCGGCGGCGTCTGCTGGATCGGATCATTTTGGCGATCCTCCTGCTGATCGGGCTGGGCGTCTTCTTTTTCGGCGGCGGCCGCCTGGTGCTGCTGGCGAATGAGCTCGGCCAGACCAGCCCTGCGCTGGGCTTGCCCATGTCGCTGGTCTACCTCGCCCTCCCGCTGAGCGGCCTACTCATCGTGTATTTCGCCCTTTACCGCATGCGCCACCCCCTCCCGCAGCCCACCACCGACCAACCCATCGATTAATGGATCCCTTACCCGTCATCGCTCTGATCGGCTCTTTTGCTGTCATGCTCGCCATTGGTGTGCCGGTCGCTTTCTCGATCATCGGCTCAACTGCGGTCACGCTGCTGCTCTTTCTGCCCTTCGAGCCTGCCCTGGCCACCATGGCACAGCGCACCGCGACCGGGATGGATAGTTTCGTGCTGCTGGCCATCCCCCTCTTCATCCTGGCCGGTCAGTTCATGAATACGCCGGGCATCGCCGGGCGGCTCATCACCTTCGCCAAAAACTTAATTGGCTTCCTGCCGGGGGGTCTCGCCTTCGTCAACATCGTCGCCGCCATGCTCTTCGGCGCGATTTCCGGCAGCGCGGGTGCTGCGGCCTCCGCCGTCGGGGGTGCCATGACGGGTCAAATGACCAAGGCGGGCTACGAGCGCGCCTTTTGCGCGGCGACCAATCTCACCGCCTCCACTACGGGCCTGCTCATCCCGCCCAGCAACGCGCTGATCGTTTACTCGCTTGCCGCGGGGGGGCTCTCTATCGGCACCCTCTTCGTGGCCGGCTACCTGCCGGGCCTGATCCTGGGTCTCAGCCTGATGCTGGTCGCCTACATCTACGCCAAGCGCCGCAATTATCCGACCGAACCGCGCGCGAGCCTTGCCGCCATCCTGCAGAGCGGTCTCGCCGCCCTCCCCAGCCTTTTGCTGCTCTTCATCATTATGGGCGGGATCATCGCCGGTTGGTTCACGCCCACCGAGGCCGCTGGGATGGCGGTCCTCTACAGTGCCCTGCTCTCCGTCCTCCTCTACCGTGATGTGCCACTGCGCGAAATTCCGGAAGTGCTGGCCAAGGCCGTGCGCACCACCTCCATGGTCATGATCCTGATCGCCGCCTCGGTCAGCATGTCCTGGGTCATGGCCTACATCCACCTGCCCCAGACCATCAGCGATGTGCTGCTCGCACTCTCGGACAACCCGATCATCATTCTCCTTATCATCAATATCGTTCTGCTCTGCGTCGGCACCTTTATGGATATGACGCCAGCGATCCTGATTTTTACGCCGATTTTCCTGCCGGTGGTCGTCCCACTCGGCATCGACCCGATCCAATTCGGCATCATCATGGTCTTGAATCTGTCGATCGGGCTGTGCACCCCCCCAGTCGGCTCACTCCTCTTCATCGGCTCCTCGGTCGCCGGTGTCGGCATGACGCAGGTGATACGCCCGCTGGTTCCACTCCTCGTGGTCATGGTGATTTCACTGCTGCTCGTCTCGTTCATCCCCGCGCTAAGTCTGTGGTTGCCTTCACTGCTGGGCATGTAACATCCGCCATTCATTATGACCAATATGACAGATAAACATCCCTTTGATCTTACCGGCCAGCTGGCCCTCATTACCGGTGGTGGTTCCGGCCTCGGGCTGGGTATTGCCCAGGCCATGGTCGATGCGGGCGCCCGCGTCATCCTCGTCGGGCGAACCGAGGCCAAACTGAAGGCCGCCACCGATGCGCTGGGCTCTGCGGCAAGCTTTGTGGTGCATGACATCACCGAGCTCGAACAATCGGAGGCTTTCGCCCGGCGCATCGGTGCCGATTTCGGCACCCCCGACACATTGGTCAACAACGCAGGCATCCACCTGAAAAAATCGGCCGAGGAAATCAGCGATGCCGAGTTTCAGCAAGTGATGCGCACCCATGTCGATGCCGCCTTCTCACTCAGCCGTGAGTTTGGGAAAGCCATGCTGGAGCGGGGCAGCGGCCATATCCTCTTCATCGCCTCGATGGCCTCCTACATGGGCATCCCGAAAGTGGCCGCCTACTCGGCCGCCAAGTCCGCTCATCTCGGGTTGGTTCGTGCGCTGGCCGCCGACTTCTCGCCCCGTGGTGTGCGGGTCAATGCCATCGCACCGGGATGGATCCACTCCGACATGATGCACCGGGCGGTCAACGCCGATCCGGAACGGAAACACAAGATCCTCTCGCGCACGCCGCTGGGCGATTTCGGCGAGCCTGAAGATGTCGGCCATGCCGCCGTTTACCTGAGTGCGCCTGCCGCCAAATTCATCACTGGCGTCTCGCTCCCGGTCGACGGGGGTGCTTCCATCGGCTTCTAAATTGAACCTCCGCTATTTATGCATCTCGGATTCGGACTCTACCGTCACCAGCTCGACCGCGAGCACTATCGCTTCGCACGTCAATGCGGCGCGACCCACCTGGTCATTCATCTGGTCGATTATTTCAACCAGGGCGCGAAAGCCTCGGACCAGCCGGTCAGTGGCGGGCGTGGCGGCGGCTGGGGCATGGCCGGTGATCCGAGCGCGGTGTGGACGGCGGACCAACTCGCCACCATCCAACAGGAGGCCGCGGCCGAGGGCCTGACCCTTTACGCCATCGAAAACTTCGACCCGGCCCACTGGCACGACGTGCTGCTCGCCGGACCGCAGCGTGATGCGCAGATCGAAGGCATTTGTGCGCTGCTGCGCGCCATGGGCACCGTCGGCATCCCTTGCCTGGGCTATAATTTCAGCCTGGCCGGGGTCTATGGGCGCGTCACCGGCGAGTGGGCGCGTGGCCAGGCCGGCGGCGTGGGCATGGCGGGCCTCGTCGATCAGGAGCCGATGCTCGACGGCATGGTGTGGAACATGACTTTCGACGTGTCCGCCACCGACACCGCCGAACGCACCCGCATCCGCAGCCAGGAGCTGTGGGATCGACTGGCCTATTTCCTGAATGCGGTGCTCCCCGTGGCCGAGGCGGCCGGGGTGCGTCTTTGCGCCCACCCGGACGACCCCCCGGTCGAGCGCATCCGCGATACCCCCCGCCTGGTGATTCGGCCGGAGCTTTACCAGCGGCTGATCGACCTGCACCCCAGCCCGGCCAACGGCCTGGAGTTTTGCCTCGGCACACTGGCGGAAATGCCGGAGTCCGCCATGGACATTTACCAAGCCACCCGCCACTACGCCGCACAGGAGCGCATCGGCTACATCCACTTCCGCAATGTACGCGGCAAAGTCCCGCACTATGGCGAGGTCTTCATCGACGAAGGCGATATTGATATGCGCCGGATCGTCCAGATCCTGCGCGAAACGAATTACGAAGGGGTCCTCATCCCCGACCATGCGCCACAGATGAGTTGCGGCGCACCCTGGCACGCCGGCATGGCACACGCCATGGGCTACATGCTGGCCTTGCTCACGGAAGCCTCGTCGAAAGCGCTTCACGCTTCCGCTACAAAACAATCCACGTAGCGGAACGGGGAACCCGTTTCGATCCACGCACGTAGCGGAACGGGGAACCCGTTTCGAACCACGCTAAGCCAACCAGCCACGCCTCATCGAAAGCGCTTCACGCTTCCGCTACAAAATATTCCACGTAGCGGAACGGGGAACCCGTTTCGATATTTTGATTTGTGATTTCAGGTGTTTTCGCGCAGCGCAATCCTTGAACCGAAAGCGCTCTC
>PXBU01000176.1 GCA_003566795.1 Puniceicoccaceae bacterium
AGAAAGGACTGTGTTCTTCGACCTCGAATGCGGAGAAGACGATACGGTGTTCGCACTCGGAGCCTTACTGAGCGAGCACCCACCACTCGTGGCTCGAAATGCAGAGCAGGTGCGGAGTAAAATGCCCGTCTTCCGTGACTGGGTTCGCTCGGCTGAATACCTCTGCGGGCATAACATCATCGCCCACGATCTGCCACAACTGGAGAAGCTACATGGCCCGGAGGACTATGCGGGCAAGATCATCGATACGCTCTATTTGTCGCCAATTGCTTATCCGGCTCGGCCCTACCACAGTCTGACGAAAGAAGATAAACTGGTTCGTGAAAGCCGCAACGACCCGGTCCAGGACAGCCGTTCCTGTAATAAGTTGCTTGCCGATTGCTGTAGCCGCTTTGCCGAACTATCCGGAGATGACCGGGAACTCTATGCCATTGCCTTCGATCTCGCTGATCTTAGCGGCATGGCACGATTGTTTCGCAGTCTAAGCCCTGATAACGTAACGACGCCATCCAGTGGCCCGGAAGGACAAAAAGAGCGACTTCTGGAACTCTTCAAGCAGCTGAATGAAGACCGTTGTTGCGTGGAATCGATTGAAGTCATTGAGGGTGGCAACGGTCCGCTGGTGCTGGCCTACATCCATGCCTGGTTGCAATCCGCCGCTGGCAGCTCGACGATCCCTTATTGGATTTGTCACCAGATCCCGGAGATTAGGCCTTACTTGCGAAAACTACGTGCCGACCCCTGCCAATCACCCGAATGCACGTATTGCCGGAACACGCACAATCCCACCAAGGCACTTCAGAAATATTTTCAATTCCCGAGCTTCCGACCGGTGCCCGAAGTCATGGGCAGGCCCGGACAAAGCCTTCAAGAGGCAATCGTAGCCAATGCCATGCGTGGCCAGTCTGTCCTGGGGATTCTTCCCACGGGTGGCGGGAAGTCGCTCTGCTTCCAAATCCCGGCGCTTCACCGCTATGAGGCCACCGGGGCATTGAGCATCGTGATCTCGCCGCTGCAATCGCTGATGCGAGACCAGGTCGAGAACCTGAAAAACCGGGGCGGCATACAACACACAGCCGCTCTCTATGGCTTGCTCACGCCAGTCGAGCGCAAGTATTGCCTCCAGGATATAAGGATGGGGCATGTTGGCCTGCTTTATGTTTCTCCAGAGCAGCTCCGCTCAAAGGCATTTAAGAAGGCCATCGCCTGCCGAGAAATCGGCTACTGGATCTTTGACGAGGCGCATTGTCTGTCCAAATGGGGGCACGATTTTCGGGTCGATTACCTGTACGCGAGCAAGTTCATCAAGCGGCTTGCCGAGGAAGAAAATATCGAACCGCCACCCGTGCTTTGTGTGACCGCAACGGCGAAGGAGGCGGTCAAAGAAGAACTTATCGAGCATTTCCGAGATCGCCTCAATCAGGAGTTGGTTTTGCTGGACGGTGGCACAGGACGTTCGAACCTGAAATATCGAGTAGAGGCGGTTGCTGGCTCAGCTAAGGAGCAGCGGCTGCGCGATTTGTTGGAAACATTCTACGGTGTCGTGCCGGATGGTGAAGACCCGATCACGCATGAACGCTTTGCGCAGGACTGCGTGAAGAAAGGCGCGATTGTTATCTTCGCTGCCACGCGTAAGCGAGTAATGGATATCTACGAGGGACTGGCCAAGCTGGGATGGCCCGTGTTGCCGTTTCATGGAAAACTTCCGAATGAAGAGACCATCGAAGAAACCGGTGAAGAAGTCGGGCTGAACAAAAAGTATGTTCTGGAGCAATTCCTGAGCGCACAAAAGATCCCCGTCATCGTGGCTACGAATGCCTTTGGCATGGGGGTGGATAAACCGGACATCCGTAAAGTCATCCATGCCGATGCCACCGGCTCATTGGAGAACTATTTGCAGGAAGCCGGGCGCGCCGGACGTGACGGCGAACCTGCCGAATGCATTCTATTGTATGAGCCTCAGGATCTCGAAACCCAGTTTGCGATGAACTTCCTCTCGCAGCTCAGCCTCAGAGATTTGCAGAAGGTCTGGAATACGATCTATGCCTCCAAGCCGGATTCAAACGGCACCATCACGGTCAGCACAGAAGAAATCAGCGAGAAGCTCGGATCTGGATTCAGCCTGCTGGGCGATAGCCCCGCACTGGACGACACACAGATCAAGGCGGCCATCAACCTACTGGAAGACCAGAACTTTCTTGAACGGACGGAAAATCAGGCCCGTGTTTTCGAGGCCCGGCTCCTAGTCAACAATCTGGATGAGGCACGTGAAAAGATTCATCGAGTGCGGGTGCCAATCGATGTGCAAAAGCTTTGGATCGCCGTCATCCGGCTTTTTCTGGACGCGCGCTCAGGCGAGCAAATTATGATACAGCATCTTTCCGAGCTGGATGAAATGCAGACCATGTATGAGCGCTTGAATGCCCGTGGGGAGCGGGTGCGCAGCCTGTCCACATTGGTCTTTAGGACACTGAACTCGATGGCCACCCCGGAAGTCGGCCTTCTTAAAAAGGACATGCTCTACAGTGCGCGACTCCAGGCCAAAGCAGTCTTCAGCCGCATGGATGAGCTCGAACAACATGAGACGGCAGTTCTCAAGGAGGTCGAAGAAGGCTTCCCCGATCAAGACGGCACGCTCCGGGTATCCATCAAACGGCAGAACGAAATCCTTCTGCGGCACGGAGTCCCCTCCAGTCAGCGTCAGATCAAACGAGTTTTCTACTACCTCAGTCGGGACAGCGAGTGGCTGGGCAGGCGACATGCCTCCATGAAATGCATCGAATCGCACGGAGGGCTCAATGTACGCTTCGAAGCGCCCTTTGAGGTTTACAAGGAACTGAGTGTGCTCCGTCTTGGCATTGCGCGAGAAGTGCTTAAATCGATTGTTTCCGGAGAACCGGTGCAGTCCAGCGGGCAACACAGCGTTTTCGAGTTCAGAGAAGCCGATGTTTTAGAAGCGCTGAAGGAGAAGTATGTGGACTTAAAAGATAGTCTGTATTTCGACGAGGCACTGCAACACATCCTAATGTGGCTACATGAGAACGAAGTGATTTCGCTGCAACAAGGGAGAGCTTTAATCACGACCTCACTCTCCATTCAACTTGTGAACGAGGGCAAACGCGACGGGCGCAAGCGCCGCTTCAACAAAGAGCACTTCGAGGCGCAGCGTCAGCACTATGAGGACCGAAGATTGCAGGTCCATATCGTCGGGGAATATGCAAGCCAGGCCATCCGCCGTGGCGATGAGAGTCATATCAAATTTATCGAGGACTATTTTGAAATGGAGCGAACGGCCTTTGTCCAAAAATATTTCACGACAAAGGAACAGCAGCGCGTTTTGGAACTGGCAACCGGGATCGACTCTTACAACAGGATTGTTGAGTCGCTGAATAAGAATCAGGTGCAGAAAGAGGTCGTCATGAGCGACGGCCCTAGTAACGACATGGTTCTGGCCGGTCCAGGATCAGGGAAGACCATGGTGATTGCGCATCGATGCGCATGGTTGCTCCGTGTCCGCCGGGTGAAAAGGGCATCCATTGTCGTGCTTTGTTTTAATCGCCATGCCGCGCTGGAACTCCGGCAACGTATTTGGAACCTCGTCGGCAATGATGCGGCTGGCGTCATCATACAAACCTTTCATGGATTGGCATTGCGTCTTCTCGGGCGGACAATGGCTCAAATCGACACGGAAGATGAGAATCATGGACTCAAGTTCGAGGAGATTATCCCCGAGGCGATCAATTTACTGGAAGGCAAAGCCATGACCAACGACATGGATGCCGATGCTTGGCGACAGCGCTTATTGGGAAACCTGAGCCATATCCTAGTCGACGAGTATCAGGATATCGATGCGACGGCCTACCAGTTCATTTCCCTACTGGCGGGCAAGTCGGTGCAGGAGAGTGAGAACAGACTCAAAATTCTCGCGGTGGGCGACGACGATCAGAGCATCTACCAGTTTGCCGGTGCGAATGTAGAATACATCCGGCGCTTTCAAAAGGACTATGCGGATTTATCGAATCCTAAATATCCGACCCCGGTCAATGTGCACCACATGGTGGAGAACTACCGATCCACTCGCCACATCATCACGGCGGCCAACTCGATCATTGCGCAGAATCAAGATCGGATGAAAACCGCCTATCCCATCAAGATCGATGCCTTACGAACGCACGAACCGGCAGGTGGCGTCCTGGAAGAGCTGGACCCTGAGACAACTGGGAAAGTCCAGATTATCAGAGCCGAGTCCTTACCCAAACAAGCCTACGCCTGTGTCGATGAGATCGAAAGGTACCTGAGCTTAAATGCCCAGCACCAACCAGAGCACTGCTGCATCGTCGCCCGCACCAATGCTGATCTGGTGCCGGTTCGAATCGCCCTGGAACAGGCTGGCATTCCCGCCTCAGTGGTCGGCACTCAGGCAGTGCCCAATTTAACGCGTGTGCGGGAGATCCATGAATGGCTCGAATTACTCCGACGGAATGAGGGCAAACTGTGGAGCGGTGAAAGGGTCTACAAGGAAATGCGCAAAAAAATCGGCTCAGAGTTCTTGGAAACATCGATTGGTCGAACGATCGAACAGATCGGCGCGGAATTCTACAGCGAAAATGATGCAACCGAAATGCTCTGTGAGGATGTCCTCGACTACTTCTACGACGCGCTCTTTGAGCAAAAACGCAGAGGCTTCGCTGGCCGGGGTGTGATGCTGGCGACGGCCCATAAGGTCAAAGGACTGGAGTTCGAGAATGTTTTGGTTTTGGACGGAGACTGGATGGAACATAGCCGTAATGTCGAAAAGCAGGAAGAGGCGAGGCGCTTATTCTACGTTGCGATCACACGAGCCCGGAGAAGCCTGAGCCTTTTTGTAAGTCAGGGATCAAGCTCCGCTTTCATTAAAGATATTCCGGACAGTGTGACCCATCACCGTCAAGCTGAACCAATAGTGCAGGACCCCGATTTGCTGGACTATAAATACGATGTCATCAATCTCAACGAACTATACATGAGCTATGCTGCCAGGTTGAAGCCTATGAGCCAAGAAGCTCGCGCCTTGAACCGCTCAAGAATTGGTGATGCTGTAAAACTACAATCGAAAGAATCCAAAGACACATCTCCCCATGTATTCTTGACGAATCAGTATGGAGTGAACCTTGTTCGACTCTCCAAACAGGGCGCGGACAAGTGGCTCCCTAAGCTGGAGCAAATACATCAGGCTCGTATTTCCTGCCTACATGCCCGACATCGGGACGACGGTAACGGCGACAATAAGAAAGCGAACCGAATTTGGTATATTCCTATTGTCGAAGTCCTTTGGAAGGCGATTGTCTAAGAAAATGAATGTGACGTGATGGTTAATTTTACATCCTGTTTACTAACTTTCTTAAAGGACAGGTTTGGTGTTAATTCTTGAAGTTTACGAAGGCTAATTCTTTTCGCGATCGCTTCCGCAAGTTCCGGTATAACAGCTGGGATAGCAGGCTTATAATCATCGTGAGCCTCACCTTTCGATACCTCGGGTTTTATCCCTATTTGGCAAAAGATCGTTGTGTTCCAAGGCTGGGTCAGAAAGATAGCGACGCTTGCCGATGTCCTCTGGGTCTGAAGGCTTTTGAATGCGCTTTCGGAGGGAACAAAACCGTGGCTATCTGGGCGTAGTTGATCCAAAAATTCTCCCCGGCGCTGCTCTTCGGGTGCCTCGCTTTCTCTCGTAGTCTCGACCTCCAACGACCTGTATCACGACCAAGTTCACTCCGCGCTCTACATGTCGCCCAATGAGGCGATGGAGGCAGATCTGAAAATTCACCCCAAAGGAAAGGTTGCGTAACATGAACCTACCATATGACGCGTGCAAAATCCTTTTTCTTCCCGATACGCCTATGGCGCGTACATACGTGAGCTCAGGACGAAAGAGGCGCACCTGAAAGCAAGGTTGAAGTCAGAGTCGAATAAGGCGCTGCAGGCGGAGAAAGGCCAACTCGAACAGGAGCGAATCGAAAAGGCGAGTAAAAGCCTTGGTCAGTAAGCCTTCCAAGGTGATTGATCCGAAATTCGGCGGTGTGCTCATCAAAGAGGCCCGCCGTCGGCAAATTGAGGAAAATTCTCGGAAATTTTCCAGGAACTGATTGCTTGACAGTATCGGGGAAGGCAGGCTACATCCTGCCTTCTTTTTTTGGGGGCTGTTCATTTCATTAATTTGTGTCGTCGCTGCGATTGAAGCAATTTCTGTCGTTTTGCGACATGAATTGGTTAAATTTACAAGCATTGGCATGCCAGGGTAGCTCAGTGGTAGAGCAGAGGACTCATAAGCCTTTGGTCGGGAGTTCAAATCTCCCCCTTGGCACCATGCTTCGTCCGAAACTTGTTTTGGCGAATGGGGATTGCTTGATCGCAGAGGGAGGTAGCTGGACTCCACTAGTATCTTGGAACAACGAAAGATTCGTTCATTCGTAGCAGGGTTGGCTCTGCCGCCCTGCCCCGGAGGTCCGTAATGCGTCGCAAGTTGCGGGGTCGGGCGACGAGTCCTGGCATTTATACACAAATTGGACTTCCGCAAAAAAGCGGCAAAGAAAGCGGAGTGTCATGTAGGGGCTTTCCTATGGGAAGCCCGCGAGCGCACAGAAACGCAATCAACGTCCCAAACCCACCCGAACGTTCGCCGTTTCGACAAGCTCAAGGCCCT
>PXBU01000065.1 GCA_003566795.1 Puniceicoccaceae bacterium
CTGGAAAAGGCGCGGATCGTCTATCGTTTACGCAATGCGGCGGTGCAGCGTAATGCACCTATTCGTAGCTTTGGCCCCAAGAAGCGCTAGCGCAGTCCGGTAAAAAAACTGGATATCGAAACGGTTTCGCCGTTCCGCTACGGAAATTTTTGTGGAACGCCTTCGCGTTTGGTCGATTCGCATTCAACGCGAGCTTCGACCAAAGCCTAAGGGCTTCGGCTACGGAAATGTTTGCTTCGACCAAAGCCTAAGGGCTTCGGCTACGGAAAAAACTTATTGGTCCTTACCGGGGAGGCAGTGCCCGCTGGATAGCTGGCCCTGGAAGGAGCGGGATTTTCTTTGAACAGGGCTTGCTTCGTCATCATTTCCGGTTGTGCTGGTAGGTCCATTCAAGTTTAATTCAACCTGATTTTATTATGAGCAAACTATTCGCTTCCATCGTTGATACTGTTGGCAATACGCCCCTGGTTAAAATTAACCACACGGCCGCCGATGCGGCCGCCGACATTTATTTGAAGTGCGAGTTCTTTAACCCGCTAGCCAGCGTCAAGGACCGCATTGGCCGGGCTATGATCGAAGCGGCCGAGCGCGACGGTAAACTTTCGCCGGACAGCATCGTGATCGAGCCGACTTCGGGCAACACTGGCATCGCGCTGGCTTTTGTCTGCGCCGCCAGAGGCTACAAGTTAATCTTGACCATGCCGGAGACCATGTCGCTCGAGCGGCGAGTGCTGCTGCGGATGTTGGGGGCCGAGATTGTGCTGACTCCGGGGCCCAAGGGCATGCCGGGTGCCATCGCCAGAGCGGGGGAACTCGTCAAGGAATATGGCGAAAAGGCTTTTATGCCGCAGCAGTTTGAGAATCCTGCCAACCCGGAAGTGCATCGTCAGACTACCGCAGAGGAGATTTGGGCGGCGACCGACGGCAAGATCGACGCCTTCGTCGCTGGCGTGGGCACCGGCGGCACCATCACGGGCGTCTCTGAGGTGATCAAGTCCCGCAAAGATCTCTACACCGTCGCGGTTGAGCCCGAGGCCAGCCCGGTGATCTCCGGCGGCGACCCCGGTCCGCATAAGATCCAAGGCATCGGCGCAGGCTTTATCCCGAAGAACTGCAACACCGACGTCATCGACGATGTTATCAAGTGCTCCAACGAGGACGCCTTCGCCATGGCCCGCTTGCTGGCAGAGAAGGATGGCATCCTCGGCGGCATCTCGACCGGTGCAAATGTCTGGTCGGCCCTGCAACTTGCCAAACGTCCCGAGATGGCGGGCAAAATGATCGTAACGGTGGGTTGCAGCTTCGGTGAGCGCTACTTGAGCACCCCGCTGGCCGAGAAAGCCAGAGAGGAAATGATGGCCGCTACCGTCAGCTAAAATTTTCAGCGCCGTGACTTTACGACAGTCACGGCGCTTTTTCTTCCACTTACCTAAACCCTCACTACTATCTATGAAATCTCCTGCTTTTAAAATTTTTGCACTATCACTTTTGGCCAGTGCCGCTTGCTTCAGTGCATGTGGTAAGAAATCCGACGGGACGACGGGAGCGACTGCCAACTCCGACTCGGGGAGTCTGCCCGCCGCTCCGGCTGAAGCCATGCAGTATATCGCCCACAAACTGGCGGAGGCCGATGGGGCGGTGCTCTGGCAAGCGATGCCTGGCAGCTACCAGAGTGATGTGAATAGCATCGCGCAGCTGGCCGGTTCCAAGGTGGATGCGGAGATTTATGACAAAGTGTTTGCGACCGTCGGCCGTTTGGTGACGGTGCTCGACAAGCAGCAGGAATTTGTTTTCGGCAGCAGCTTGCTTGGCGGTCAAGCGGATGCAGAGGGCGTTGCGCAGATGCGTGCCGCTTGGCCCTCGGTCAAGCGGATCGTGGATGCCTTGACCTCCAGTTCTCTTGCTTCCGCAGCGGGTCTGCTAGCTTTCGACGGGCAGAATTTTTTCAGTGAGACGGTTTCTGACATGCTGGGCGAGATGGATACGCTGGCCCAGTTACAGCCGGATGGTCCGCAGTCGTTTTTGGCGGATCTGAGTCAAGTGACCTTCAGGCAGGTTGAGGGCACCGGGAATCAAGCCACGCTGGAGATGTCTGCGCCTGGTCAGGACGCGGAGACCGAGACGTTTGTTAAGGTTGAAGACCGCTGGGTGCCTCAAGATATGGCCGAGCAATGGACGGATCAAATCGCGGAGGCCCGCCGCACGCTGGAGGAGATCGACCCAGCGGAAATCGCGCAGCAAAAGCCACAGATTCTAGGTGTTTTTGCGATGATCGACGGCGTGCTGGCGCAGATCGAGGGCGCCGAGACGCAGCAGCAATTTGATCAGGCCTTGCAGGGGGCGATGATGCCAATCATGGGGCTCATGATGATGGGGTCGAGCATGGGTGGCGGCAGCGCTGCTCCTGAGATGCCGGTAACGCCGGCGCTGCCCGACGCGCCGGTCGCGCCGTAACTGGTGTGATATAAAAAGGGGAGGGTCTGGCTCCGTCCGGACCGCGCCGGCAGGAGCGGGATCGATGGCATGCCAGTGCCCCGGATGGTTTGCGCGGCCGCAACTTTGCAGAAGACGCGACGTTCGCGAGCGAAGTCCCTACTGCTGCGCCAGTTCGATGGATCGGGCTTTGGCGGCCGCTACGGCCTGCTGCATCAGTTTACGGTATTCGGCATCTTTCAGCACCTGTAGGGCGGCAGCGGTGGTGCCGCCGGGTGAGGTCACGGCATCCCGGAGCTCTTCCGGCGACTCGTCACTCTCAGCCAGCAGCATCGCGGCACCCAGTAAAGTGTCGATGCTGAGTGACGCTGCCAGCTCGGGGGGGAGTCCCGCATCGACACCCGCGTCGCGGAGTGCTGCGGCAAATTCAAAGACGTAGGCCGGGCCGCTGCCGCTGAGTGCGGTGACAGCATCCAGGTCTTCCTCCTCGACTTCGTGAAAGTTTCCGAGTGAGCTAAGGGTGCTTTCCACAATCTGGCAGTCCTTTGCGGACAGCTGACGCAGCGGAGTAAATGCGGTGACACCCGCGCCGATTTGGCCGGGGGTGTTCGGCATGGTGCGGACGATGTTGCGGGCGTGGGAGAACTTGGCGCTCAGCCTTTCGAGCGGCGTGCCTGCCAGAATTGAGAGGATGAGTTTCCCGCCGGTGGCATCAGCCAGGTCTTGATCGATGGCGGCGAACTGCTGCGGCTTGCAGGCAAGCACGACTGCCTCCGCTTCGCCGAGTGCCTGAATGATGTTTGCGTGGTAATGGATGCCGGTGCGCTCAGCCAGTGCTGGACCGGTGGGATCGTCACCACAGGTGCAGGCAATTTCCTCAGGCCGGTAGTGCTCTTTTTCAATCAGGCCCTGGACGATAGCGGTGGCCATTCGGCCGGCACCAATGAAGACGATTTTAATGTGCATAGTGGAGTGTTAAAGCTGGAGGCTCGATCAGAGCGGGTGGGTGAGCGTGGCGGTCGCGCCACCGTCGGGATTGTTCCTTAGTTGCACATCACCAGATAAGTTGCGGATGGTATGGCGGGCGATAGTCAGGCCCATCCCGCGGCCAACGGAGGTTTTTGTGGTGATGAATGGTTCAAATAGCGTCTCGGCGATGGCTGGAGCGATGCCTGCGCCAGTGTCGATCACTTGTAATTCAAGCATGGAAGGCATTCTCTCGCGTAAGATATGGGCATTAATCCTGATCTTCCGCTCATCGTCGGGCGTCGCTTCCGGATAACTTTCCCACGCGTTGATCAAAAGCTTGCCAAGGATGACCTCAAACGTCTCCGCATTGGCCGAGATGGTGGTCTCGGCGGGAAAGTCGGTTTGGAGTTCAACCTTGGCATTGACCTTATGCTCGGCTTGGAAGCGCTCAACCGACTTTGCCAGCAGTTCAGTGACGGATAAAGTGCTGAGCTCGATACGCTCATTGCTGGCAATTTTGCTGAGTTGTTGGATGATTTTGACCATCCGGGTGATTGCGTGATCCATCAGCCCCACACTCCTTTTTATCATATCGGGGCTGTCGTAACCGTTTTTAATGAGATCAAGATAGCCGACGACCACACCCAGCAGGTTGTTTAGGTTGTGTGCGATCCCCTGGGTAATGGCTCCGACAGCGGCGGCTCTGCGGGCATCTCCCAGGCGCTCCTGGAGTTCGATATTTTCGCGGAATATTTCCTGCAGCCGCAGTTGGGTGCGCACGCGGGCCAAGGTCTCATCCAGATCAATCGGTTTGGTGATGTAGTCAACCGCTCCGGCGTCGAGGCCTTCGAGCTTTCCCTCTTTGGAGGCTTTTGCCGTGATGAAGATAATCGGAATGGATTCGGTTTCCGGATTGGCCTTTAGTTGCTGGCAGGTTTCGATGCCGTCAATCTCCGGCATCATGATGTCCAGCAGGATGAGTTCGGGTTTGGTCTCTCCGACGATATCGAGGCACTCGCGTCCACTGTAGGCCACTGCCACGTCCATGCCCTGACGCTCAAGTTTGCGCTGGAGCAACTTGATATTGATAGGCTGGTCGTCGACGACGAGTATTTTCGGCTTATGCTTGGTGCTCAAAGTGAGGTGAGGTTGGGTTGGGCGCTTCTTGGTTTTGGTCGGGGTTAGCAGATTTTGACTCGAATGGGAAACAGAAAACAAAAGTGCGGCTGTTGGACACACTCTTACAGTTGTGATGCTGTATCGATATATTTTTCATCAACCACCACCGTGCGGGCGCAGAGATCATGCGCGAGCTGACGACGTTTGTTGAACCAGAGCGCCAGGAAAGTGGCCGCGAAGAAGACTGGAAAAAGCCAAAAAAGTGTTAAGGTTTTTAAAGCCCCGCGAATCATGCCTGCCAGAATGGGCGGTGGGGCCAGCGTGACGGTGCTGATGGTACGAATGCGGCAGATACGTTTGCCCAGCGAGCTACCTGCAAAAAAAGCCTCACCGATGGCGAAGTAGAGCCAAAAGAGGAGCAATTGAATTTCATACGCTACGCCCAGTGCCTCCCGCAGCTCACGGCTGGGCTCGGGCATGCTGGTATCGGCGGCACGGTTTTGCAGCCAGGCCACGACCTCCTGCGTCCACTGCATCATCTCAGCGAAGGCACCGGGGTGGGTTTGGGCTAAGACCACTTTCCAGATGATGACTGAGGCCACGGCTACCATCAGAATGCAATCGAGCAGTAGAGCCAATGCACGCAGCCCAAGCCCCGCAGTTGGCAGCGGACCTCCGGTGCTCAGGACGGAGTCCAGGACGCTGTCCGGCTGGATCGGAGGTGGGCTGCCGGGTCCGGGTCTTTCTGGCTGTTGGCTCATTGCGCCGCTTTGAAAGCCCGCAGGGTATTGTGCATCAGCATGGCCACCGTCATGGGGCCGACCCCGCCGGGCACCGGCGTGATATGCGAGGCCTTGGCAGCGACTCCCTCAAATTCGACGTCTCCCACCAGGCGGTAGCCGCGCTTTTTGCTGGCGTCTTCGACCCGGTTGATGCCCACATCAATCACTGCCACGCCCTGCTTGACCATATCCGGCGTGACGAAATTGGGCCTGCCGATGGCGGCAATCAAGATGTCGGCCTGGCGGGTGACTTCAGGGAGATTCCGCGTGCGTGAGTGGCAGATGGTGACGGTGGCGTTCCCGGGGATGGCTTTCCGCATCATCAGCAGTGCCGCAGGTTTCCCCACGATCTGGCTGCGGCCAAGCACGACGACATGCTTGCCCTCGGTATCGATGCCGCTGCGCTGTATCAGCTCGACGATGCCGGCCGGTGTGCAGGCAATAAAGCCGGAGGCATCCTCCTGACAGAGCTTGCCGATGTTGACGGTGTTGAAACCATCCACGTCCTTGGCCGGATCGACGCGGTTGAAAGTCTCCGTCTCGTCGATGTGCCCGGGGAGCGGTGCCTGGATCAGGATGCCATTGACGTCCGGGTCGGCATTGAGGGCGTCAATCAAGTCGAAAAGTTTCTCTTTGGAGACGTCTTCCGGGAAGAGGTGGAGTCGGCTCTCGATCCCAATTCGCTCAGCCGTTTTCTCTTTTTTTCGCACATAGGAGACCGAGGCGGGGTCGTCACCAACGCGGATGAAGGCGACGACGGGTTGTTTGCCCGTGAGTGCACCGACCTCTTGGGTCAATTCCTCGATAATGGATTCTGCGATAGCGTTGCCGTCGATAATTTGCATGGGAGTAAACAACGCCAAGCCAGCCGCGCTTGGCAACTCATTTTAAGCAGGCCGCCGCACTCAGCGAATCAGCATCCCCGCGATGGCGGCACTTGAAAGGTTGGCCAGGGTGCCAGCGAGCACGGCCTTGAGCCCGAGCTGGGCGATCTCAGCGCGGCGCTCCGGCACCAGACTGCCGAGCCCACCCAGCAGGATCGCGATCGAGGCAAAATTGGCGAAGCCACAGAGCGCGAAGGTGATAATGGCCACAGAGCGCGTGCTGAGCGTGTCCTGAATCATGCTGAACTCGATGAAGGCGACGAACTCATTGATCACAAGTTTCTGGCCGATGAAAGAGCCCCCAATCGTTGCTTGCTCCCACGGGATGCCGAGCAGCCAGGCAACCGGGCTGAAGAGCCAGCCGAGAATGAGCTGCAAGCTCAAGCCTTCCAGCCCCGCCAGTCCCCCCAGCCAGCCAAGCATGCCATTAAGCACTGCGATCAAGCCGATAAAGGCGAGCAGCATGGCCCCCACGTTCAGGGCGAGCCGCAGCCCCTCGCTGGCTCCCGTGGCGGCCGCATCAAAAACATTGGCCGGGCGCTTAGAAAGATCCTCGGATAGCTCGCTGTTGTCGGGTTCATCCGTCTCCGGCACCAACAGCTTGGCAAAGAGCAGGCCAGCCGGTGCGGCCATGAAGCAGGCCGCGAGCAGGAAGCGCAGCTCGATCCCCAGGGCAGCGTAGCCCGCCAGCACGCTGCCCGCAATCGATGCCAGCCCACCGGTCATCACCGCAAACAATTCGGAGCGGGTCAGCCGCGGCAGGTAGGGCTTGATCGTCAGGGGTGCCTCAGTCTGCCCCACAAAAATATTGGCCGTCGCACTGAGTGATTCGGCGCGGCTGGTTCCCAGTAGCTTGCGAATCGCGCCGCCCAGAGTCTGCACGATGACAGGCATCACCCGTAGATAATACAGCACCGAAATCAGCGAGGAGAAAAAGATGATCACCGGCAGCACCTTGAAAGCGAAAATAAACCCAAAGCTCTGGGACGCATCCGTCAGGCCGCCGAAGAGAAACTGAATCCCCTCGTCGCCATAGGCGATCAAGTTGGCGACTTTAGCTGAGAGCCATGCCAGCGCCTTCTGACCTGCCGGAACATACAGCACCAGCACGCCAAACGAAAACTGGATGGCGATCGCCCCGGCCACCGTGCGCCAGTTGATGTTTTTACGGGAACTGGAGCACAGCCAAGCAAAGCCAATCAGGCAAAAGTAGCCGAGGAGACTAATGAGCACAGTTTGAGCGATAGGCAGACTAATGAGCACAGTTTGAGCGATAGGCTTTTCCGACCGACAGGCAAGCGGTTAACTCTGCGTGGAAAGACGTTTTTTTTGCAGCCGCACGAGCGACCTATCCGTAGGGGTGGTGCTCGCGCCACCCGCGAACGGTCGGGGGGGGCAGAACGTTCGGAGATGTTTCCGCGCGCTCGCGGGTTTCCCGGTTAACCGACTCGACGAACGCGCCCTGGGGCGATGTTTCCGCGCGCTCGCGGGCTTCCCACAGGAAAGCCCCTACGGTGTGATATCGACTCGAAATCGAAATCGGGATCGAAATCGCAATCGCAATCGCAATTCCCGTAGGGGTGGTGCTCGCGCCACCCGCGAACGGACGGAGGGTTCAGAACGTTCGGAGATGTTTCCGCGCGCTCGCGGGCTTCCCACAGGAAAGCCCCTACGGTGTGATATCGACTCCAAATCGAAATCGAAATCGGGATCGAAATCGCAATTTCCCCGTAGGGGTGGTGCTCGCGCCACCCGCGAACGGACGGGGAGTTCCGAAAGTTCGGAAATGCTTCCGTGCGCTCGCGGGCTTCCCTAGAAAAGCCCCTACACGCCATCGCCTCGACGGCGATGGTGCCATGCGCGAGCGCAGGCACCACCGGCATTACCCACTGGTCGTCAAAATGCTCCTTAAAAGCTGCTGAAAAAAATCCAACAAAATCCTTGCACCGAAAACCTGGAACGCTACTTTCCCCATCTTTCTCTAATTCCGACGATACATTTTAAATGCCTACAATTAACCAACTTGTCCGCGCACCACGCGTTGTGCAGAAGGAAAAATCCAAGTCCCGCGCTCTGGACCGCAACCCGTTCCGGCGTGGTGTCTGTGTGCAGGTGATGACCCGTACGCCGAAAAAGCCCAACTCCGCGATTCGCAAGGTGGCCAAAGTGCGTCTGACCAATGGTATCGAGGTGATTGCCTACATTCCGGATGAGGGGCACAATCTGCAAGAGCACAGTATCGTGCTTGTTCGTGGCGGTCGGGTGAAGGACCTACCGGGTGTGCGCTATCACATCGTCCGCGGCACGCTCGACTGCGTGGGAGTTGAGAAGCGTCGTCGCAGCCGCTCCAAGTATGGGGTCAAGCGTCCCAAAGAAGCGAAGTCCTAGTCAACCCGGGCCAGTCATTAGCATTTAGCCATCAGTCATTAGCAATTAGCCATTTTCAAACATGTCACGTCGCCGCCAAGCCGTAAAACGTCCGCTCATTCCGGACCCACGTTATAACAGCACCCTGGTCACCAACTTGGTGAACATGATCATGGAGCGCGGTAAGCGCACCGTAGCCCAGCGCATCGTTTACACCGCATTCCAGCGCGTCAGCGAAAAACTGGCCAAGGGTGATCCGGTGGATCTGGTGATGGGTGCCCTGGAGAATGCCCGGCCCAAGCTTGAGGTGAAAAGCCGCCGCGTGGGTGGTGCCACCTATCAGGTGCCGATTGAGGTTTCCTTCGAGCGCCAGCAAAGCCTCGCCTTCCGCTGGATGGTGGCTGCCGCGCGCAAGCGTAAGGGTGTTCCCATGGACGAGGCCCTGGCCGATGAGATCGTCGACGCCTACAACAACACCGGCGCGGTGGTCAAAAAGAAGGAAGAAACCCACCGCATGGCACAGGCCAATCGTGCCTTCGCACACTTGCGTTGGTAGTGGCTTCCTACTGAGGCAATGGCAGATATCCAGCTGCCTGCGCCGCCCTTGTTCTTTTCCAGTCTTCTCTTTTTATGTCCGCTATTGCTACAGCGTCAGCTAACTCGCCGAACCGTGCGTTCCCCTTGGAACAGACGCGGAATATCGGCATAGTTGCGCATATCGATGCGGGAAAGACGACGACGACGGAAAGAATTCTTTTTTACGCAGGTGTGGTCCACAAGATGGGCGAGGTGCACGAGGGTAGTGCCGTCACCGACTGGATGGAACAGGAGCGTGAGCGCGGGATCACTATTACCTCGGCTGCGATTTCCTGTAACTGGACCAACCAGCACGGGCCTTACGCCGGGCTCAATCACCGGATCAATATTATTGATACCCCCGGCCACGTCGATTTTACGGCGGAGGTGGAACGTTCGCTGCGGGTGCTCGACGGTGCGGTGGGTGTTTTTTGTGCCGTTGCTGGCGTGCAGCCGCAGTCAGAGACGGTTTGGCGGCAGATGACGAAATACCACGTCCCGCGCATCGCATTCGTCAACAAGATGGACCGCGTCGGGGCGGACTTCCTGGCCGCGATCGAGTCGATGCGCGATCGACTGGGGGCGAATGCGCACCCGATCTTCCTGCCGATCGGAGCGGAAGACGATTTTATCGGGTTGATTGACCTGACTTCCATGGAGGCGCGCATCTATGATGTGGCCGATGCCTCCGGAGTGACTTACGAGATCGGTGAGATCCCGGCGGACTTGCTGGATCAGGCCAAAGAATATCGTGAGAATTTAATCGAGGCGTTGGCTGATTTTGACGACGAGCTGGCTGAGAAGTATCTCGAAGGTAAAGTGCTCACAGCGGATGACTTGCGCAAAGCCATCCGCAAAGCTACCATATCCCAAGGATTTTGCGCTGTCATTCCCGGTAGTGCTTTTAAAAACAAAGGCGTGCAAGCGGTTCTCGATTCGGTCATCAACTACCTCCCATGCCCGCTCGAATTGCCTCCCATGAAAGGGGAGAACAGTAAGGGTGCGGAAGTGCTGGTCGAACCAAATGACAATGGCAAGGTCGCCGGTCTGGCGTTTAAGCTGATGAACGATGGCTATGTCGGCAAATTGGTGTTCTTCCGGGTCTATTCCGGGGCATTGGAGAAAGGCACGGCACTTTGCAATCCGCGCACCGGTAAAACGGAGCGGATCTCGCGCCTGCTGCTGATGAAGGCAGATGCGCGCGAAGATATCGATACGGCGTATTCGGGGGACATCTGTGCGCTGGTCGGCGTACGCGATGTGGTGACGGGCGACACCCTGTGCGCCAAGGGCTACGACGTGCGGTTGGAGCCCCCGACCTTTCCGGAACCGGTGATTTCCATGTCGATCGAGCCGAAGACGACGGCCGATCAGGAGAAAATGGCGACCGGACTACAACGTCTTGCTGAAGAGGATCCGACTTTTGTTGTCAGCTCCGACGAAGAAACCGGGCAAACGCTGATCGCCGGCATGGGAGAACTCCATCTGGAAATCATCAAGGACCGCCTTTTTCGTGAGTTCAAAGTCGGGGCCGAGGCCGGACGTCCGCAAATCGCCTATCGCGAAGCTTTCTCGGCCAGTGCCGAGGGCGAGGGGCGCTTTGTGCGCCAGTCGGGCGGCAAGGGGCAGTATGGGCATGCCCGAATCAAGGTGGCGCCGCGCGAGCGCGGGGCCGGTATCGAAATTGAAAACGCCATTGTCGGTGGCGCGATCCCCAAGGAATTTATCAAGCCCACCATCGAGGGTATCCGTGAGGCCGCCAACAACGGTGTGCTGGGGGGCTACCCGGTAGTGGATTTTAAAGTCACGCTCTTTGATGGCTCCTTCCACGAAGTGGATTCCTCCGAGATGGCCTTTAAGATGGCGGGCATTTTTGCCTTCCGCCAGGCGATGGAGCAGGGGAGTCCGGTACTGCTGGAGCCGCTCATGCACGTCGAGGTGGAGACGCCTGAGGATTATCAGGGGGATATCATGGGCGACCTGAACCGTCGGCGCGGCCAGATCCAAAATGTGCAAACCAAGTCGGCCTTTGTCAGTATTTCCGCGCTCGTCCCGCTGCAGGAAATGTTTGGCTACTCCACCATCGTCCGCTCGCTGAGTAAGGGACGCGCCTCCTTTAGTATGGAGCCGGAACGTTTCGAGGAAGTGCCGCCCAATGTGCTCTCCACCATCCTCGAAACATCCACCCGGGGCCGCTATTAGCCGGGGGACAGAAGCCAGAGGACAGAAGACAGAGAACAGAGAACAATTTTCCCAACTAAATACTGAAAACTGAAAACCAGCGAACTTTAACAAACTTAACCTATAAAACATCATGAGTACACCACGTATCCGTATCCGCCTCAAGGGCTTTGACTACCGCGTTATCGACCAGTCTGCCTCTGATATCGTCGAAACCGCCAAGCGCTCCGGTGCCCGCGTCGCCGGCCCCGTCCCGCTTCCCACCAAGATCGAGAAGCTGACGGTCAACCGCTCCGTCCACGTCAACAAGAAGTCGATGGACCAGTTCGAAGTGCGCACCCACAAGCGCCTGATCGATATCGTCGAGCCCACCGCCGATACCGTTGATGAGCTCAAAAAGCTCAATCTTCCGGCCGGCGTGGATATTTCGATCAACGTTTAATCAGCAGCACCCGACTGGATCATTGCTTCCACGTCGGCGACTTCTTTGACAGTATCGATGCTGAGATTCTCGTGGCCATCCTCGGTCACGAGAATGTCATCTTCGATGCGTATGCCGATCTCCCGGAATTCTTCCGGGATGTCGGGATTAAAGGACTGGGAATAAAACCCCGGCTCCACCGTGATCACCATGCCTGGCTCCAGCGGTTTGTCGCCCTTGTGGTAGCCGGGTAGTAAAACGTCGTGCACATCCAGACCCAAGGAGTGGCAGAGGGCACCGGGCCAGATGGCTTTGTAGGCTGCCGATTCGATCAGCTGCTCGGTATCGCCTTTGATGACACCCAGCTCTTTGAGGCCGTCGAGCAAAATGATCGCCGAATGTCGCTGTAGCTCAGCCATGCACACGCCGGGGGCGACTTTGGCGATGCCCGCTTTTTCCGAGGCCAGCACCACTTCGTAGAGATCACGCTGGACGCTCGAAAATTTACCCGATACCGGGAAAGTGCGTGTCAGGTCGGCACAATAGCCGTTCCAAACAGCTCCGGCATCAAGGAGCACCAGATCGTCATCCTGCACGGCACCGGCATTCTCAATGTAGTGCTGGCAGGTCGCGTGATTGCCTGCGGCCACAATCGTGCCAAAGGCCCAGTGTAAGCTGCCCTGCAACTTACAAGTGTATTCGAATTCCGCCTCAAATTGGTATTCGCGGCGGTGGCGTCGAGCGGCACGCATGCAGTTATGATGCGCCTCGCCGGTGATGCGGATTGCCTCGCGCATTTGTGCGATCTCCCGCGGTGACTTAATCATGCGCATGTGGCCGAGTTGCTCGAAGGCCGGGCCCTGATCGATCGCTTCAGTGCCCGCCTCGCGCATGGCTTTTGCCAGCATCTCGCTACTGGGATGGTTGTGGACCGGACGATAGTAAACACGGCGATTCTTTAGCTGGAGTGAGCTCAGATAATCTCCAAGTTCCTCAATCTTGCGGACTTTATCCGCCGGGCATTGCTCGCTGGCTTTTTCGACCCCCATGGTGAAGCCATCCCAGACCTGCTCCTGCTGCGTATTTTCACGGACGAACAAAGTCACTTGCTCCTTATCATTAGAGGGATCGATCACGAGTAGCGCCCCATGTTCGGGGAATCCGGTCAGGTAAAAGAAATTGGAGTCTTGCAAGAACCTCGCGATTGACTGTTGAGGCACCCCGGCAGGTAGGATGAGCAGATCGTCGCCTAGTGCCGAAAGCAGTCGCTGCTGGCGGCCTTGGATCTCAGAAAAAAGTGATACTGGCATAAATCTTGAAATAGAGTGGTACGGAAAATGGGTGTAGATGCCACTTTTGAACTAGTGGTGCAACAGTGATTTGAAATATTTCTGGCGAAAGAGTGGTTGCGATGCGGGAGGACTCGGTTTGTCTGAAGGCATGTATCGACCGGTGACAGTTAAAATTTGTGGGCTCACCCGTGAGTCGGATGTGGATTTGGCCTTGGAACTGGGGGCGGATTTTTTTGGTTTCATTGTGTATCCGAAGTCCCCGCGTGGGTTGAGCCTGGAGCGGGCGGTGACCTTGTCTCAGCGGGTGCCGGCGGGTAAGCGGGTGTTGGTGGATGTGGAGACGGGCACGGATGAGCTGGAGCGTCGCCGGGATGCGGGCTTCGATTTTTTTCAGATTCACGCCGGGCTGGACGTCGGACTGGCTTCGCTGGCAGCTTGGTCCGGGCTGGTCGGGCCGGAGCGCTTGTGGATTGCGCCGCGCCTGCGGCCGGGGGATGCTTTCCCGGAGTCAGTGCTGAGCTTTGCCGACACAGTATTACTGGATACCTATCACAAGGATCAGCATGGCGGCACGGGCGCAACCGGAGACTGGGAGACTTTTTCGACCCTGAAGCAGTGTCACCCCAGTACAAACTGGGTGCTGGCTGGTGGCTTGAACGCGGCGAATGTGCTCAATGCCATCGCGGCAACCGGCACCGAGCGGGTGGATCTCAGCAGCGGGGTGGAATCAGAGCCGGGCATGAAAAACCCCGAAAAGCTGCGTGAGCTGTTCGGGGTTTTGAAACCTAGCTGATGTTCGCTTCGGGGCGTAGCCGCTTTAATGGATCGGCTGGCGTCCGATGGTGCCGACCAGTGCTTCCAGATAGTCTGGCGAGCTGACTCTTTGCAGCTCCTCTTTGGCGGCGGTGAGGCGCTGCTCAATTCCCAGGCGTTTGGCGACAACGACGTGAGTTTCACGCTTCAGGAAGTGCTCCAGGTATTCGACGTGGCGCTTCCATTGTGCAATATCGTACTCCTGTTGGCTGGTGAGTCGCTCCTGATACCAATCGCTCTCAAGCATACCCTCGCGGGTAAAGAGTCCGCGGATTTCGGGATCGTTGATATCTTTACCCTCATACTCGCCATCGACCATAATATGGAGCAGGGCCTTGAGTGGCGGGCAGGCATCCTCAACCGAGCCATCGGCAAAGTAGTTTGCGGCGACTTCTTTATGCGCGGCGGCGATGGTGAGCATCCCCTCGACGTAGGTGTCCATGTCCTGCAGCTCCGGCTTGAGCATCTCCTCGTTCAGCACCGAGGTGGGGCTGTTGAATACCCGGCCAAAGAAATGGCGGACAAACTTGGAGGTGATGCGGTGGCCGATGCGGCTGGCGGGGACAAGTTGGCCCTTGTGCTCGAAGTCCTCCACTTTTTCCAGGTAGCCGTTCTCGATCAGGAACTGCGGGTCGGCCTCCTCGGGTCTGAGGCGGCACCATAGCTCGGGCACCAGCAGGCTGATGTCGTGATCCACCCGATAGTTCGGGCCCACGTAGCCAGCCGCAGTGATGAAGGCTGGCTGCTCGGTCGCCAGGTAGGCTACCAGCGCGTTGTTCAAGTCGTATATCGGGGGCAGGGCGTTGAAGGGGGCCTTGGTCAGGGCACCTTCGGAGCCAGCCCCGGTGGTGGAGGGGGACTTGCCGGTGATACTGGCGATAAACTCCATGAACAGCTCGGGGAGCTCCATGTAGTGGATCGGGTTGTTTACGCACAGCGGCTTGATTCCCGCCTCCGGGTCAGCCGGATTGTTGCGGCGGCCGGGCAGGATCGAGGTGACCGGGCGCAACAGCGGCGTGTGCGCGTCCTGGCGGCGGTAGAGGCGCGAGCTCGTCTCCGCCAGATAGAGATTACGCGGGCTGGCCAGGTCCGGGCGCACCTGCAGGTAGCGCGGGTTCTTGGTGGGCTTGCCGTCTACCACGCGCGGGTAGGCATTCGTGCAGTAGTAGTCGGGTTTGCCCTTCTCGACGAAATCACGCACCATGTCTTGCATGGGTTGGGTGTATTGCCCGAAGCGGATGGCATCCTCAGTCTCATTCTTGGCATATTCGAGGCCGAGTGGTTCATAGTTACTGAGGAAGGCACCATTCGCGCTCAGATCCATTTCCGCCTGCTTGTCGTAGCCGCGCACAATGGCATCATCCGGGCGCTGGAAGAATCGGTATTCGCAGTTGTGGACGAATTTCGATGAGGGCCGATTCCAACCGGGAGGCAGGCTCTTGAGCTGAGAGGTCGGTGCCACCACCGAGGCGGTGATGTCATCCTCCAGCGAGATTTTACTCGCGGGGAAGAAGTCCTTTCTCAGCCCGAACGTGCGCCAGGAACCATCACCGGTGTATCCCACCCGCAAATACTGCGTCAGCATGGGCTGGCCGCGGTAGCGCAGGATGTTGCCCGGCTCGCCGTTGATGAGGTCGACGGTGAAGCGCTCCCGCCAGTCGTCACCCCAATCGTCTTTGTAGAAACGTTTGATGATGAGGACGAGCTCCTTGACGTGCTGTGGTATGGTCTCCAGCCAGGCGTTGTATTCCTCGGTGTATTCGGTTTTGGATGGGGTAAGCAGCTTGATCACCGAGCCCAGTGAGCGCTCATGGCTGAGTAGGGGGCGTCCTTTTTCGCGTCTGCTGGATGGGTCCAGGAAGCGGCCACCAAATTCCTTCTTGAGGATCTCCTCGGCCAGATCGAAGTCCTTATGCACATCGCTGACAAAAACCGGCCCGGAAATAATTGCGTCGGTGATCGGTTTGGAAATCTCTGACTTGCCGCCACCGGAGACGGTGCAAGGCTTGTGGCAGACGCGGCTTTCAGCGGTGTAGCCGACGAGTCGCCAGCGGCGACCTTCCGCTGGTTTGACCATTTCCACTTTATAGCCAGACGGGAAGACGTAGGTGCGGCCGGGTAAAAGTTTGATCGTTTGTTCGATGCCTTCCTTATTCCAGGAGATCTTTTGCTTGTGCAGTTCGATGTGGGCATCTTCCGGCAGGTAGATGATGCTGTCGTATTTTTTATCGATGGCATAGCCTTCGGGTTGGACATCGATCAAGTCGACGTAACGTGCCACTACGCCGTCAAAGGTCTGTCCTCCTTGGGAGAAGTATTGGTCGAGTTGGAAATCCTCACCCAGGTCGTAGCCAGTGAACGCGAGGGTGCCACCAGCGTGCTCCTCCTCTGCCAGCCCAATCAGGTTGGCGGAGAAGCCGATCTGGGTCTTGACCTCCTTTTTGCAGTAGCCGAAGTAGCTGTCAGAGATGGCGGTGATGACGCGGCCGGAGGCATCGCGGCAAGTGATCTTGAAGGCGCCGCCATCGTTGTAGAGTTCATCTTCTTTTTCCCAGCACATGCCGTCGCGTTTTTGGCGCTCAGTGGCTTCGCTGATATGGGGCAGCCCCAGTTCCTGCTTGGTGGTGCCCATCAGATGCGGCGCGAGAATGACGCAACCGCTGGTGCCGGTCCAATGCTCCGGGTCGAGAGCGGCATCGTTCTCGGCAATGAACGGGTCGCCGCCGTTACCGAAGATCGATTCGACGAAGTCGAGGTTGCTGCAAAGATTACCCGGCACGAAGAAGCGGACTTCCATGCACTTCTCTTTACTGAATCCGTCCACTTCCGGGACGACTACCGGGCGTAGCATGAGCGACACCCAGGCCCGGGCTTTGGCCTCCTCGTTGGCGAGGAAGGGCAGGGTGAGCAAGTCATCGCTGGCTCCGGTGATCGCTTTTTTGAGCAAGCGGGCGGCGGCTAGCTTGGGGACGGCTTTTTTATCATTGGGGATAGGCAGGCCGCCTTCGGCGACGTGGAAAACGCCTTTGGTGGTGCGGCGGTCGCTCTTCGGGTTGTGCAGCACGCCCTGCTTGATGCGGTAGGAGTCGAGCACTTCGCAGGAAAAGTGGTCGCCCTTGGCTGGCACCGAGAGGGTGCGCGCGACTCCATGGCGGTCCAGGACCAGTGTTTCGTTGGGCAGGTGTGGGATTTCATCGATCTCCAGATCGCTGAAATACTCCATCAGGAAGCTTTGAATTCGCTGGTCGCAGGGTGGCAGGTAGTCCGCCAGTAGACGGGACTTCTCCTGATAGCTGGCCAGCAGTGACTTGCCCAGGCCGAAGACGTCTGAGGCCGTCGCCTCGCCGAAGGTGGGCTCACCGATCGAAGTCAGCTTTAGGTTCACATAATCGATGAGTGCGCCTTCGTCGTGGGCGTAGGCGGCAGTTTCGGGATCGAGTCCAAGTTGGGTTTTGAAGTCCATAAATTTCAGTTTTGGTTTTCGGATTTGAGTGAGAGGATTTGTTGCAGGAATCTTGCCTAATTGGCTGCTGTTTCGAGTCAAAATTTTGCTGTCAGCCGAAATAAAACCGGCTGAGTGTATTCAAAGGAGCAAAGAGACTGGCCTATTAGTTGGATTAATGGCAATAAAATTTAAAATTAGATTTACTGCTTGATTCGATTTTAGCGCAGCAGTTTGCGGATGTCGATAATGGTTTCGATGTGTTGGCCCGTCTCGTTGCGCTCGATGTAGCGGTCCGGCCTGGTATCCTCAGGTGCTTCGTCCTCGTCGAGTTCGTCTTCGGCAATGGGGACCAGCTCATCAAAATACAGCGACATGCGGCGCGCCTCCGGTGCGAGGACTGCCGGGGGGTTCTTGGCCTTGCCATTGCGCACCAGTTCGATCTGACAGGGGAAGCAGTCTTTGCGGTAGCGGCTCTCAAACTCCTTGATCCACTTGTTGTCAACCAACTCGCGGCGGGCGAGTAGCACCACGTCTGAGAAGTGGATACAGGCGTGAAACCAGCCTCTGGCGGGCTCGTTGCGACTCAAAAACGAGCAATGTACCACCGTGAGGATGCGCCCGAGTTCACAGTTGTTGTGATCCATCCATGTCTTGAGTGCCTCTGCGACCTCGGCCGGATTGGCAGTGCCGGGTGCCAGAAAGATAATCTTCTCCGGCGCAGCGGTGATCGGGCCGTGCTTGACCTTGCCGCCCGCCAGTTCCCACTCGACGGCACTCACATTCTCTAGTGCCTCGATGGCTTCGTCATGCGACGAGCTGATTTCACCAGCGGGCCGGAAGTAAAGGACCGGCTCCTGCTGAGCGATGCCGCCCTCGATCAAATCCAGAATGACGCTGCGTCGCTCGGAGTCGGGGATGCCATAGATCAGATAAACCAGTGGACGTTCAGCCATCAGAATTCGAAGCTTTCGCATTGGGCGATGTGCCGCATCCAGTGATCCACCAGAACCAGCGCGGTCATGGCTTCGACGATCGGCACGGCGCGTGGCACGACGCAGGGGTCGTGGCGGCCCCGGCCCATCAGCTCAGTTTCCACGCCTGCTTGGTCCACCGTCGCCTGATTTTGCAGGATGGTGGCGGTGGGCTTCAGGGCGACGCGAAAGATGAGTTCTTCACCGTTGCTGATGCCGCCCTGCGTGCCGCCGGAGCGGTTGGTGGCGGTGCGGATTTTGCCGTCTTTGTTGATGAAGGAATCGTTGTGTTCCGAGCCACGCAGCAGCGTGCCGTCAAAGCCGCTCCCTAGTTCGAAGCCCTTGGTGGCGGGCAGCGACAGCATGGCTTTGGCCAGATCAGCTTCCAGCCGGTCAAAGACCGGCACGCCGAGTCCGACCGGAAGGTGCCGCACCCGGCACTCGATCAGGCCGCCCACAGAGTCACCCTCAGCACGCACGGCTTTGATCCGCTCAATCATAGCCGCCGCAGTCTCCGCATCAGGGCAACGCACGGGCGTGGCCTCGACCTCCTCCAGACTGGGGAAGTGTTCCAAGGCGGGGGCCTCAATATCGTGCACCCGAGTGATGTAGGCGCGGATATCAATATCGCCCGCTAATTTAAGGATTTTGCGGGCGATGGCACCGGCGGCGACTCGACCGATGGTCTCGCGCGCGGAAGACCGACCGCCGCCCTCGTGGTTACGGATGCCGAACTTCGTTTGGTAGGTAAAATCGGCATGGGACGGACGGAACTTATCCTTCATCTCCGAGTAGGCGGAGGGGCGCTGGTCGCCATTCGGCACGTAGATACCAATCGGCGTGCCCAGCGTCAGGCCCTCATAGACACCGGAGACAATGGTGGCCGTGTCACTTTCCTTGCGTGGCGTGGTGATCTCACTTTGGCCGGGACGCCTGCGGTCCAGCTCAAACTGGATCTCTTTAGCGGAGATGGGCAGCCGTGGCGGACAGCCGTCGATGACCACGCCAATGCCGCCGCCGTGACTCTCGCCCCAAGTTGAAATACGAAATAATGTGCCGAAGGAGTTACCCATGGGGAGAGATTGCAACGCCTCGCGAGTCGAAGTCAATGCTGCCGACGAGTCTTCCTGGGCTTGTCTTGTAGCGACTTGTCTTGTAGCGACGCGGCGATAGCCGGGTCGACGTCGCTGCTAACCAATAATAGATCAATAGACTCGCAATTATTCGGCGGTTGTGCTCAGGGTGGGGGGTGTGAATTTTAAGGGCCATCGATTGGCCGGATCGCCATGTTTGAATACCAGTCAGTTTACAACGCATACACGGCCATGATTGCCGGCCTGGTGACGAGTGTGCATTGCGTGGCGATGTGCGGCCCGCTCTCCTGCGCGTTTACGCCCAACAAGCCCGGCGATGCCGAGCCCTCCGTGATCCTGACCAGCTATCATTTGGCCAAGCTGCTGTCCTACGCCATAGTTGGCTTCTTAGCCGGGGCGCTCGGGTCGGTGGTTATCCGAACGGTGGAAAGCTCCTGGCTGAATTATCTGCCGTGGATACTGGTTGTTTTCTTCCTGGTGGTCGCCTTTCGTCTCGACCGCTTTTTGCCCAAGCCCAGGTGGGTGGGTTCCTACTATCGCAAGGTCACCGCCCGTTTCACCCGCCTGAATAAGCCGCTGGCCGCTGGCCTGATCGGATTTGCCAGCCCGCTGTTGCCCTGCGGGCCGCTCTACATGATCTTTGGGTTGGCCCTCTTTTCCGGCTCAGCGCTCAAAGGCGCCGAGTTTGCGATCGGCTTCGGCGTAGGCACCATGCCGCTGCTGTGGTTGGCGCAGACGCAGTTTATGCGGATGAACCGGCGCGTCACGCCGACAGTTCTCTTCCGGATCCAGCGCAGTGTCGCCTTCGTGGCCGCGCTCGTCGTCGCCTGGCGTCTGCGCACGACGCTGGGAATCGAAGGTGCCGAGGACTGGGTCTGTCACCCGTTCTGACTTCACTCGGAACCTCAGGCGACAGCCTTTGTCGGGCAATAACGTTCAGGGAAATTTTTTGCTTACTTACATAACGCGCTGTTTGCAAAAGGCGAAGCGCCGCCCTAATGTCTATTTCTCAACCAAAGTTTAAAATGAAAATCCGACTCCTTCTCTCGCTACTCGCAATCTTCGCTTACCAAGTCGCTTTCGCCGAGGCGCACCCGGAGCTGCAAATCTCCGTGGATCATAGCCAAATCCACCCTCGTGAGAATGGCCCGGTGGTTTCTTATGCGGACGTGCTGGAGCGGGCGACTCCCTCGGTCGTATCCGTTTATACCTCTCGTATCGTTAGGACGCGCGGGAGTGGGCAATCAATGGAAGATCTTTTGCGCCAGTTCGGCTTCCGTATCCCGGAAGAAGAGAACGGCGATCAGGCACCCCGCGAACGCCGCCAGCAACTCGGGGTGGGCTCCGGTGTGATCTTCTCAGAGGATGGCTACATTATCACCAATCACCATGTGGTGCAAGGCATGCGTGGCCGCCAGGCCGATGAGATTCGGGTGCAGCTCAGCGATGGCACGGAGTATGATGCCGAGCTGGTGGGCTCCGATCAGAAGACGGATGTCGCCGTGCTGAAAATCAATGCGAACGGCTCGCTGCCCGCAGTCACGCTCGCGGATAGCGATCAACTCCGGGTGGGTGATGTGGTGTTTGCCATCGGTAACCCGCTCGACGTCGGTTTGACGGCGACTCAAGGTATTGTTTCCGCCACTGGTCGCGATTCCTATGGCATTCTCGGGCCGGGTGCCTACGAGAACTTTATTCAAACCGACGCCGCCATCAACCTCGGCAACTCCGGCGGCGCGCTGATCGATGCCTGGGGGCGGTTGATCGGCATTAATACCGCGATTGTGTCACGCACTGGCGGCAGCATCGGCATCGGCTTTGCTATCCCAGTCAACATGGCACTCAACATCGCGCAAAATCTTATTGATAGCGGTGATGTGCCACGCGGTATGCTCGGCCTCTTCCCAACCAACCTCGACCGCGACTTGGCGGATGCCTTTGGCCTCGATAGCACCAGGGGTGCGCTCGTTAATCAGGTGCAGCAAGACTCACCCGCGCAACGCGCCGGGATCCAACACGGCGACATCATCACTCAAGTCGACGACATCGAAATCGAATCGGCTCAGCAGTTGCGCCTGCGGGTCTCGCAGATGCTCCCCGGACGCGAAGTCGCCGTGAAGCTGATCCGCCAAGGAGAAACGCTCGAGATCCCGGTAACGCTGGGCGCGCTGGATGGAGTGGTTCGCACCGAGGTGCAGCCCGACGAGACTATTCATGGTATGCGCCTTAAGGCGGTGAACGAGGAACTGCGCGATGCGCATTCCATCCCCGAAAACATCGAGGGCCTCCTGGTCGAGAGCGTCGATCCCGACTCGCCCTTCGACGGCAAGCTTCAGCCCCGGATGGTTATCCTTGAGGTCAACGGTGAGGCTGTGGAGGCCCCTGAAGGCTTGAAGCCACTCTTGCAGGAAGGAATGAACCGCCTCTACGTCTGGGCCGACGGCCAAAAACGCTTCATCGTCTTGAGGATGTAACGTTGCGGTGCTGGCGAAACCGCCACGGCACCCGTCAAGCGCGCACGCCACGTGAGGACTACGCACATTGTGGCGTGTCCGCTTGACGGACGCTTGGGAGAAGGTCTGATCAGCATCGATTGGGTATAACCGCCGACCACGGAGAACGCCGTGATCGCGCCGATTCGTTTACGCTTCTTCCTGTCTCCGCCCGTAGGAGAGGGTTGAACCCCTCGACCATCACAGAGGTTTCGCCGAGTCGGTTTCTTTCCATGGTATCGAGCCAGTTAAGTGTTACCGATGTCCTTGTGCCGCGACAAGTGAACCCTGCGACGGGCTCAAGTTTGTTCTCCATAATCCTCTGAATTGCTGTCACCTGATTGAATCCCAGATTGGAATGTCCAAAAACGATGAGATAGTGGAGGCATCAAGTCGGATTTGGCCCTTTTTCCCGTGTGCCATGACGGGATAGCGGGTCCCATCGCTAGTTACAATGTTTAGCTCATAGCTATAGTATGTAGAGCTGCCATTCCTTGAATTGCTAGTGGCCAAGAATTGAGTTTAATAAGGGGATGAACAAGGAGAGAATGCCTACCCCAATGAAAACAGAGTAAAAAAATAGCGCACCCCTGGTCGGCAAATATTCGATTCGTGATTCAGAACGAACCTCCAGGTTGTGCGTTTTGAAGTTCGACCCTCCCTTTTCTAATGGCTTCCATTCAGTTCTTAGAGCTATTGGGTCTTGAAAAACCGAAGGGTCAACAGGCTCTTCAGATATAAGTGATTGGAGCTTTTTCTTTAGTTTACGAAGCATTTCTCTCTACGCCTGCACATGCTGTTCTCTGGCTTCCGGCCTCCGGCTTCTGGATGTAGGTTCATCGCAGACTGTCCACTGCCCGTTGCGCACTGCTCAGCGATTTCGGACTGCCGGGGCCATCACCTGAACGGCGATGGTGCCATGCACAAGCGCAGGCACCACTGGCTGCGACTACCGTCCACCGCAGACCGACTACGGACCACCGTCTCCGTCTACCGCGCGCCTGCTGGAGTGAGCATGAGTTTACGGACTTCAATCGGCTGCCAGTTTCCGGCCTCGGGTTTCAGTTCGACCACCGCTTCTTCGGCGGGTAATTCGACGACGCCGAAGGAGACGGTATTCCAATCCTGCGTGGTTCCGCCAGCTGGTATGTCGACGAGGTGTGATTTCTCCTGGTCGACGCTGAGCTGGAGTTGACTGGCTTCATCGGCAGCGACCTCGGCGGACACGTCCCACTTTCCGGGAGTGCCGGTTTTCAGCCGGTATTCCACTCGGTGGCCGGGGCGCACCCAGTTGGTGAGGAAGGCTTCGGCACCAGTGCCCTCGACTTCGATGTTGCCGCCGGTGGCACCAAATGGATCCGCGTCGAGCGCGAGCAGCGTAATGTTGCCGTCGGCATCCGGAGTCGCATAAGGGGCCTGGGTGACGGTGATCGGGCTGGAGAAATTCAATCGCACGACGGAAACATCGGGGTCCGGTGCTTCGCCGGGGAGGTGCAGCAATATCCCGTCGGGACTGCGCTCGGCGCTGACGGGCGTCTGAGTGTGAAGGATCGTGGCGGACTCCGGCAGTTCTTCCAGCGTGGGTAGCAGTATGCTGCCATCATTGGGCCAGTCCCAGACGTGGGCATAGAGTGTGGTGCCTCCGGATTTCGCTTCCTTGGTGGTCACCCGGCCCCAGAGTAGGCGGCGGGGGAAGGGGCTGGCCTGAGTACCGTGGATGGCCTCGCTATTGACGTCCATCCAGCGGGCGATCGTCTTGAGACGCTCGATGCTCTCCAGCGGAATGGAGCCGTCGGCGCGTGGGCCGATGTTGAGCAGGAAATTGCCGCCCTTACTCGTGATATCCGATAGCATGCGGATTAGGCGCTGCGAGCTCTTCCAGTTGCGGTCGTTCTTCTTGTAGCCCCAGGTATCGTTCATCGTCATGCAAACTTCGAACAATTCGTCGGGGTAACCGCGGGGTGGAATATGCTGTTCCGGGGTTCGCGTGTCGCCCTCAAATCCATCGCCGAGGCGATTGTTATTGATGATGTGTGGGTGCTTTGCGAGCAGATCGGCAAAGGGTGCGACGCGCTCGGGCGTCATGTCCTGCGGGGTGTCCCACCAGATGATGGCGGGGTCGTAGCGGTCGATGATTTCGCGGACTTGCGGCAAGGCGATATTTTGCAGGTATTCATCGTAGTCACCCTTTTGGGCGTCGTCCCAGATGTTGTCGCGATTGCCTAGCACCGCCCCGCCGGGGTGGATCCAGTCCTGCGACTGCGAGTAGTAGAGGCCAAACTTCATGCCGCGGGCGCGCACGGCATCGGCCAGCGGCGCCAGTAGATCGCGCTGGGCCCCGGAGGCCATCACGTCCCAGTCGGTGACCGCAGAGTCATAGAGCGAAAAACCATCGTGATGCTTGGCGGTGATGACCACGTATTTCATCCCGGCGCGGTAGGCGAGCTCGGCCCAAAATTCAGGATCGTATTGCGAGGCGGTAAAATCCGCTGCGTAAGACTTGTATTTTTCCACCGGGATTCTGCGGAAGCGCATAATCCACTCACCGATCCCGCGGATGGTCTCCCCCTGCCACTCACCAGCCGGAACGGCGTAAACCCCCCAGTGGATGAACATACCAAAGCGGGCCTCTTCAAACCATTCGGTCCGATCCGACTCCGGCGCACAGCAGGCCATCATGGGCATGGGGATTTCGGAGGATTGGGCCAGCGCACTGGAGGTCAGCGCAGCCAGCAGCAAGGTGCTAATAGTTAGTTTGAATTTCATGGCTTTAAAATAATCGCGTTTGTCACCAGTGGGAGTTTATAGTTCCCCTCTGTCGAGGTTTCTCTCAAGGGGACTTCTGGATAGCGCCTTTAGAGCTCCGGAGGCGACACAAAAGCCCAAAAGCAGCTATTCAGAATTAATTACGTTAAATTGAGTGGTTATAGTCCGAATCTGATCGATCTTTTACTTCAATCAGGCCGCTTTTTGGCCAGTAAGACGCTTTTTACGACATGTCAGCCATTCAACGGCATAGGAATAAAAAATAATTAATAATTAGCCTGGCAAAATATATATTGACATTACGCTAGTTGAGGCTAATTTTGGGGGGTATGAATATACGGAGATGGAAAATTCGGGGCGGCGCTGAGGCGGTCTACCACTGCATGACTCGTACGGTGAATGGTGAGCGTTTGTTTGAGGATCGGGAGAGGGAGGTGCTGCGTAAGATGATCTGGCAGGTGGC
>PXBU01000104.1 GCA_003566795.1 Puniceicoccaceae bacterium
ACGATGGCAGAAGAAAGAATTGACAGGCCTAAGTTGTCCAACATATTGGACAACTCATGAATGCAATCACCTATTCAAGTGCCAGAGAAAATCTGGCCCATACGATCACAGAAGTCTGCCGCAATCACGAACCGGTAATCATCACGAAGAAAGGCATTGAATCTGTCGTGATGATGTCTTTGGAGGATTACGAATCGATGAAAGAGACGACGTATCTGCTGCGAAGCCCCAAGAATGCCCGTAGGCTCTTGGAATCGATCCAGCAGCTTGAGGAAGGGAAAGGTAAAGAAAGAGTGTTGGTTGAATGAAGAAGATTCTTTCAGACCGAGCATGGGAAGACTACCTTTACTGGCAAAAAAACGACAAACGGATGCTCAAAAAAGTGAACGAGTTGATTAAGGATATCGACAGGAACCAGTATGCAGGGATAGGCAAGCCGGAGCCATTGAGGCACTCACTTTCGGGCTTTTGGTCTCGAAGAATCAATGAAGAGCATCGATTGGTTTATCGAATCATGGAAGACGAGATCCACATTGCCCAGATGCGATACCACTACTGATGCCATCCCTGAAGTTATCAATCGCGCGCAGTCGCGTTGATAACTGATTGTTGAACAAGCCCGGGTTAAGAGTGGCGACAATATATGGGTGTCCTAAGATTTGCCTAAAATTTGTTCATCGCCCATGTCAGTCGGAAAATTAGCTATTTCAATTCACGGGGTCAACTGCTAAGCTGTGGGCTGCTGTTTTAAGCGGCTCATCGCCCAGGATGCCCCGGAGAAGCGGCTGGTCCGCCTCGGTCGTATGCTGACGATTGTCTTTGTCATCATCGGCTGCTTTACGGCTCCCTTCCTCACCGACGGTGTCTTCCAATTCATCCAACAGTTCCAGGGCTTCATCTGGCCCGGCATTGTGGCGGCCTTTCTGGGAGCCTTCCTGCTGCCGCGCGCTCCGGCTTTTGCCGGGGTCACGGCCCTGCTGATGGGCCCGATCCTTTACTCGCTGTTCCAAACCCTGACCGGGCAAGGTTTGTTTGCCGGGGTGCTGGCCGAGCCGGTCTTTGAACTGAATTTCCTGATGCAGGTGTTTTGGTGCTTTGTGATCATCTTCGTGACCATGATCGTGCTGACGCTAATCAAGCCGCTGCCCAAGCCCGTGACGCTCCCGGTGCGGGAGGAGATGGATCTGCGCACCGAACCCGCCGTCTTCATTGCGGGTGGGGCGGTCATCCTGGGTGTCATCGCCTTCTTTATCACCTTCTGGTAAACTTGTATGTCTGACGTCAAAGCAACTCTCGAACCCATGACCATCCCCACCTACGGTCTGGGAAAACCGGAAAAGAATCCGCTCTTCTTCGAAAAGCGGGTCTATCAGGGCTCGTCCGGTAAGGTCTATCCCGTTCCCTTTATTGACAAAGTCCTGCAGGACGAGTCGCCGGTTGATACCGATTATGCCGCGCGTCCCGGTGCCAACGATCTCTCACGCTACAAAAACATCCCGGTGCCGACCAGCTACATGGTCTGCCAGACGCAGGATGACTTCTTCGGCGGTTATGACTTCGATGCGCAAGGGGGCTTTATCCACGTCGCCAACCGGCACATCAGCCCCGGCAAGAAACAATGGACTTGGGGTAACCACGAGTTCGGCTGGGCCTGGGACCGTGAGCTGACGGATAACAACGGGCCCTACATCGAGTTGATGGCCGGTGTTTACACCGATAACCAACCGGACTTCAGCTACCTGATGCCTTACGAGACCAAGACCTTCTCCCAATACTGGTGGCCCTACCAAAAACTGGGACCGGTGCAACAGGCCAACGGGCTGGCGGCGATCCGCTGTGTGATCGGGGAGGACCGCAGCATCGATCTCGGGCTGGCGGTATCGCGCCCGACTACCGGTGCCAAAATCGTGGTGCAAAATACGGGCAAAGTCATTTTGGAGCAGACCGTCGATGTCGCGCCGGATGCCCCCTGGCAGGACCGGAGCCTGAAATTCGAAGGCGATAATGAAACCGCACTTTCGGTGTGGGTGTTCAACGCCGCCGGTGAGGCCCTGGTGGGCTACCGTCCGGTGGATCGCACCACGCTGGTGTGCGATCGCAAGGTCGCCACCGAGCCACCCATGCCGGAGGAGATCACCACGAGCGATGAGCTTTATTTAACCGGCGAGCATCTGAATCAATACCGGCACCCGACTCGCTACCCGGAACTCTACTGGGAGGCTGCCCTGGAGAAGGATCCACTCGATGCGCGCAGCAACTGCGCCCTCGGGCGGCTTAAGCTCTCGCGGGCGGACTTCGCTGGTGCCGCGCCACATTTTGAAAATGCCATCGCGCGGCTCACCTTCCGCCACCCCAATCCGGAGACCGGCGAGGCGCATTACTACCTGGGCCTGACGCAGCGCTACCTGGGTGCGTTCGACACTGCCTACGACTACCTCTACAAGTCCACTTGGAACTATGCCTGGCGGTCGGCGGCCTACTATGAACTGGCCGCAATCGAGATGCGTCGTGGTAAATTGGATACAGCGCTCCAACACCTGGATGAATCTTTGAAGACCAATGCCGACCACAACAAGGCATGCGTGTGTCGGGCGATTTGCCTGCGCAAAATGGACGACGTGGAAGCGGCGGCACTGGTCATCGACCGGCTGCTGGAAGCGGACCCGCTGGACCACTGGGCACTGGCGGAAAAAGAAAAATTAACCAGCGGCCAGGCGAAGCTCGCCGCCGAGAGTCGCAATGATGCGCAAACGGCACTCGACATCGCTTTTGATTACGCCGAGTGCGGCTGCCTCAGCGAAGCCATCGAACTGCTGCAAGCGCACCACGCCACAGAAGTCATTCCGGTGCAGGTGCCCAACCCGATGGAACGCTCACTGATGACCCGCTACACGCTGGCCTGGCTGTATGCGGAGCGCGGCGATACCGACCGGTCCGAAGCGGAGTTGAAGCTGGCGCGTGAGAGCGCCCCTGACTACTGCTTCCCCTCGCGCCTGCAGGAGATCATCGTGCTGCAATGGGCGCAGAGTCAGTCCGGAGCCGACCGCAATGCGGGCTACGGCATGGGTAATTTCTTTTACGACAAGCGCCGTCCCGAGTCAGCGATCAGCGCCTGGGAGCAGGCGCGCGAGGCGGATGCTGCCTTCAGCACGGTGCACCGCAACCTCGGGATCGCCTATTGGAATGTGCGCCGCGACACCGCTGCGTCGCGTGCGTGCTATGAAAAGGCGCTGGAATGCGAGCCCGACAGTTCCCGTCTGCTGATTGAGTATGTGCAGCTCTGCCGCAAGCTGGGTGACCCGGCTGAGACGCTGCTGGCCTTCCTTGAGGCGCGCATGGAGATCGTGCTGGAGCGCGATGACGCGACCGTTGAGCTGGCGGCACTCTACAACGAGACCGGTCAGCCACAGCAGGCGCTCGATCTGGTGCTTTCCCGCAGCTTCCACCCCTGGGAGGGCGGCGAGGGCAAGGTCCTGCGTCAATACACCAGCGCGCGGCTGCAACTCGGCCAGGCGGCCCTCGGGGCGGGTGATCCGGCGGCGGCGCTGGAGCACTTCGAGCTGGCGATGCAAACCCCGGAGCGCCTGGGCGAGAAGTATCACTTGCTGCAAGCCAAGGCCGACGTGCTCTACTGGCAAGCCTGCGCCCTGCGTGCGCTGGACCGCGAGCCAGAGGCGGTGACCCGCTTCGAAGCGGCGGCCAATGAATCGGGCGATTTCCAGAGCATGGCAGTCAGCCAGTTCTCCGAGCTGACCTACTTCAAAGCCAAAGCACTCGCCGCCCTGGGTCGCCAGTCGGAGGCCGAGGAGGTCCTCAGCGCGATGGCCGCCTATGCCAAGGCCGAGATGCAGCAACCAGCTAAAATCGACTATTTCGCCACCTCGCTGCCCAACCTGCTGGTTTTTGAGGAAGACATCGACCAGGCCAAGCAGGAGGCGATGCAGCGCCTGCTCGATCTGGCGGAGTCGGGGTTGGATTGAACGGACCTTGCTATCGCAAGTTCGCTACGAATCCAAAATAACATGGATGGATGCCTGCCCCACTAAAAATGACGCGTAGCGATGGCACGACAGTGCCGTCTTCCCGCTTTGCTTGAACCCGCTCAAAAGCTTGCACCTCGCCCTGACTTGCTGAATATCTTCGGCTTATGGGTAAGCGAAAATCCAAGAAGCGAAAATCGAATCTCTCGCGTCCTCCCAAACGGCGGAAGCATGCAGCTCAATCTCCCATGGCCTACCCGGACATGGAGTTGGATGCCGGAGCACCCGAGCCCGTGGTGCTGGGTGATCTGGACGCGCCCGCCGCTCCCGGGCCGCTGTCGAAGGAGGAACGGCCCTTCGGGTCGGTGGATCCCTCGATGTATCAGTCGACCCGCTACCGGAAATTTCGGGATAAAGTAGCTGCCATTCGGGCGAGCCTGCCGAAAGATAAGGAAAAATTTGCCACTTACGAGGTGCCGAAGCTGGAGGATCGGCTATGGCTGACACGTTTTTGCATCAAAAAAGAGGAGGGCACGCTGACGGGCTGGCAGCAGCTGATGTTGGAAAAAGCCGGTTACACCTGGGTGCGCGGGCGTCGGCCGAAGGCACCGAAAAAGAAGCGTGCCCCGCGCGTTTCGCTACGGGAGACCCGCTGGCTGCAGCGCTGCGACGCGCTGATCGCGGTGTGCGAGAACGAGGCTCTTCCGCTGGTGGGTTTATTGCGCGGTGAGGACGCTGAGGTGGACTGGTTGTGGCGCCAGATCGCGGCATTTAAGGAGGGGCGCTTGAGTGCGTCGCAGGAGGCAAAATTGCGGGCGCTGCCATTTGATTTTGAACTGTTGCACGGCGATCCCGGCTTCCGGCGCTGGCGTAAGGCCTGGCGGGCGTATGCGGCGGATCCAGAGCATGCCTCCCGTCGGTGGGGTGCCCGGCAGGCCCGGCTGCGTGACCGCGGTGAGTTGGCGGAGTGGCGGATACAGGCACTCGATGCGGCGGGTTTCGACTGGGAGGCCTTCGCCCGGCGCGCCCGCAAGGCGGACGATCCCCGCACGAAGCAAGAGCGCATGGAGGACCGCTGGCGGGTGAAGTTGGAGGAATACCTGGCCATTCAGGCGGAACACGGCGACGCGGCACCGTTCACGCTGACGGCCCACAAATCGATGATTCCGTGGGTTTCGCGGATGCGTCGCTACTATAGGAGAGGGGAGTTGCGCCCGGAGCTGGTTGAGGAGTTCAAGGCGAGGGGCTTTGAATTCGACGGCCGGGCAATCCGTCGGCAAGAGTGGGAGGCTTCTTATGATAAGCTTTGCGCCTTCAAGGAAAGATTCGGTCATGCCCAGGTGCCGGCCAGCTACGGGGAAGACCCGGCACTCGGCAAATGGTTTGCCATCCAGCAGGAGCGGATGCGGAAAGGTGAGTTGCCTCCCGAGAAACTGAAACCGCTGCAGGCGCTGGGAGTGCACGCCCGCAATGCCGCCGTCCGCCGTCAGGTGCAACGCACGCACATCACCCCGTGGTTGAAAAAATTCAACGAGATTCTGACCATCATCGAAGCCGAGCACGACGGGCGTTTGCCCAAGGTGGGGCGTTTCAGTGAGCGGCATAAGTCCTGGATGAAGCGGCAGGCAAAGAAAATGAAGTCCGGAGACCTGGAGCCTTGGCAAATCGAGAAACTCGAAACGATCTGCTTCGATCCGGATGATTTGCCCCAGCCACCTCCGACGGTGGATTGGGGAGACCGACTCGACCGTTTACGCCGCTTCATCGAAGAGCATGGACATACGCGTGTGCCGAGCACTTACCCGGATCGAGCACTGGTGGCTTTCGTCGAACGCACGCGTTGGCGCAAGCGTAGGGGGAAATTAAACGAGCGGGAACTCGCGGTATTGCATGAGCTGGGCTTTAGCTTCACTCCAAATCAGGAGATCACTCCGGCCTGGCGGCGGGTGTACGCCGAGCTCGAGGATTTTTACGCCAAGCACGGCCACAGCAACGTTCCGCGGGCGCATCCCGAAAACCAGCCGCTGGCCGAGTTTGTGGCTCAGCAGCGGCAGCGTGGACGCAAGGGCCTGCTGCTGCGTGAGCATATCCGGCTATTGGATGCGGTCAATTTTCGCTGGGCCGGCGGGCATCCTGAACCGAAGGACGGCTAGTGGAGGATCCAATAAGTTTTTTCATGTATCCGGCAGGTCCGCCGTAGCCTTGGCGAAGGAGGAAGCCCTTTGGCTTTGGTCGAACTTGCCTGAAAGTCCGGAACAACCAAACGCGAAGGCGTTCGGCTACAAGTTTCGAAAGTTTGAGGCATGAAAAAACTTATTTGAGGGAATACTAGTGCGAAACTCCCGTCACGGTTTCCATCAGGGCTTCGACACATTCGATTTTGGCGCTGGGGATCATGCCGTGTCCGAGATTGAAGATATAGCCGGGGTTTGGGCCGGCGTCCTGCAGCACCCGCTTGGCTTCCCGGCGGGTGATATCAGGTGTGGTGGTGAGGATCACTGGGTCGAGGTTGCCCTGGATGGCGGCACCGCGCCCGATGCTTTGCCGCATACGCCGCAGATCACAGGTCCAGTCGAGGCTGATAACTTTGGCACCGGTGTGCATCAAGTCGGCGGCTTTATGGCCCATTCCTTTCGCGTAG
>PXBU01000431.1 GCA_003566795.1 Puniceicoccaceae bacterium
GGTGATGCCTTGATCAACCCGGATTTCGCGTATCGACTCGGCTCTGCGCTCGGGCTCTACGCATCGAGCGGCAAACCGGGGCTTCCGCTAAACGCAGTGATCGGGCGGGATACACGGGAGAGTGGCCCCGCGTTGTGTGATGCTTTGATACGTGGGCTGAACCGGCATGGGGTCTACGTACACGATGCAGGCGTGGTGCCGACTCCGGCAGTGGCACGGGCGGTCTTACTGCAGGATGCGGATATCGGAATCGCCGTGACTGCCTCCCACAACCCGGCATCGGACAACGGAATCAAGCTCTTTGATGCAGGGGGGTGCAAGTATGATGTATCCAGTGAGCTGGCGATCGAGGCACTACTCGATGCTCAGCCTTCGTCCGAGCAGAATCCAGCACCGCCCGAGAGTTATCCGCTGGATGCGGGGGCGATTTACGTCGACGAAATTCGCTCCTTGATGCACCAGAACTGCCTTGGTGGCTGGAAGATCGTGCTGGATCTTGCTAATGGCGCAACTTACCAGACCACGCCGGCCGCCTTCCGCCGTTGGGGGGCGGAACTGCATCTGATTGGGGACAAGCCCGATGGACACAACATCAACGATGGCCTTGGCAGTGAGCACACTGATAAGTTAGTTGACAAGGTGCGTGAGGTCGGCGCCCATATCGGGATCGCTCATGACGGTGACGGTGACCGGCTGGTGGTTTGTGACGAGAAGGGCGATTTACTGGAGGGGGATGTGTTGTTGGGGGTTTTCGCAGTCTATGCCTTACGCAGTGGTGCGCTCAAAAATAAAACACTGGTGGCGACGGAGCACAGCAACCTGGGACTGGACAGTGCCATTCGCCGCGCGGGCGGGCGGGTCGAGCGTGTCGCAGTGGGGGACCGGAATGTGGCCTGCCGCATGCGTGAGATCGGCGCGAATCTGGGGGGGGAATCCTCCGGGCACATTATTCTTTCGGACTTTGCCACGACGGGGGATGGCTTGCTGGCAGTCGTCAAACTGATCGACCTGGTTTGCCGGACCGGCCAGCCGCTTTCCGAGTTACGGCATGAGGTGGTGCTCTTCCCGCAGAAAACGCAAAACCTCACCGTTGCCCGGAAGCCGCCGCTGGGGCAGTTGCCCCAATTATCCCAGGCTATCGCGGCGGCGCAAGCAGATTTGGGTGATGAGGGCAGGGTGCTCGTGCGCTACTCCGGGACTGAACCTAAGCTGCGCTTGCTGGTCGAAGGGCAGGATGAGGCCACAATTGCCAAACATATGTCGGCACTCTTGACGGCAGCTTACTTGGAGCTAGAGGTAATTGATAGTTGACCTCAGTCCAATATTGTCAGCTATGGAGTTTACCAAATCATGCAAGAAATTACCCTTAAAGACCTCGATTCCCGTCTTCAAAAGCAGGTGGAGAATGCTCGCAAGGCGATTGATAAAAACCCCGCTTACGCAGTCGACATCCTTTCGAATGTCGTGAGTCGCAATCCCGGTTGTCTGGAAGTCAGGAAGATTCTACGGCAAAGCCAGCAAAAAGCCACGCGCGGCAAATCCAAGGGACTGGGCGGATTCTTGAGTAAAGTCACCAGCCTGCCCTTTTCAATGACCAGCAACGCGAAGCTGAAAAAAGATCCGGGAGCTGTGATGGAGGCTGCGGAGCAGCTGCTGTCGGCAAATGCAGCCAATCCAGTAGCGCATAAAATGCTGGGTGCCGCAGCCGAAGCGCTCGAACTCCAGGAAACGGCGGCCTTTGCCTACCAGGAACTCTACAAACTCGACAAGACCAATACTGAGAGCGCCAAACTGCTGATGTCCGCATACATCGCGGCGGGGAACAATAAAGAAGCCATCGAAGTCGGTGACGCGGCTTATCGCGCCAATCCGACCGACGATGAGGTGCAGGCTTTAATCAAAAAAGCTTCGGTCCATCAAACCATGGAAAAAGGCAGATGGGAGCAGGATGAGAGCTTCCGCGATAAGCTTAAGGATGAAGAAGAGTCGCAGAAGCTGGAGCAGGCTGGGCGCGCGAAGACCGGTGAGGCGGGGCTTCGCTCCATGATTGCCGAAGCCAAAAAAGAGGTCGAGCAAGAGCCGGGGAATCTTAACTTTTATCGCGATATCGTGAGCAACTACCGCAAGCTGGGTGAATACGATGAGGCACTGGAGTGGGTGGCCAAGGCGCGTGAACTGGAAGCGGGCCGGGCTGATGCCAATCTTGAGCGTTTAATGGGCACCCTTAAGCGAGAGAAAATGCAAGCGGCGATCGCAGCGGCTGAAGAATCCCTCGAAGCTAATCCGGAGGATGCCGCCGCCAAAGCGGAGTTGGAGAAACTCCGTGCCGAAGAACGTGTCTTCCGTCGGGATCAGGCGGAGAGCCTGGTCAAGCGCTATCCCAACGAGTTCAGCTTCCGCTTCGAGCTAGGTGAACTCTTGTTTGAAGACGATGAGATCGATAAGGCTATTGAGAACCTGCAACTCGCGCTGCGCGCGCCGAAAGTTCGAATCAATTCACTAATCCTACTCGGTAAAGCCTATCTGAAGAAGGGATTCCATGATATGGCGGCCGAGCAATTTCAGTCGGCCAAGTCCGAGATCACGGGCATGAATGAGCAAAAGAAGGATGTGCTGTATCAACTCGGCCAAGCCTACGAGCAGCAGGGAGAGATGGATAAGGCCATCGCTGAATACAAGGCGCTCTACGGGGTCGATATCTCTTACCGCGACGTAGCCCAGAAGATCGACGAGTTCTACTCGAAGAAGTAGGGTCCCGACTAGCATCCCATCAGATACGTTTTTAACAGGATGTGGTGTAGCGACTGGCTTTATGCCAGGATAGAGCCCTTGCGCATAGCAAGCCCGCTCAGATCGAGGGATAAACCCTCTCACTACAAAAATAAAGCTCAGATCGAGGGATAAACCCTCTCACTACAAAAATAAAGTAACTAATTTGATCGCCGATTCGGCTCCTCAGCTGCCTGGCTTGGTGGCGGGCAGGGCCGCCAGTTCCGGCGGCAGCTTATCCCCCTCGTAAGTGGGGAAGCTGAGCTCGGCCAGGCTGTGGTGCGGGATGTCGAAGGCGGTCGCTCCATTGCTGCGGTCGACGATGACCCCGACCGCGACGGGTTGGGCGCCGTGCTCACGGCATTTATTGATGGCCTCGACCACGCGACCGCCGCGGGTGATGACATCTTCAATGATCAGGACTTTCTCGCCCGGGTTGAACTTGAAATTGCGGCGGAGCTCCAGTCGATCCTCGACTTTCTCCAGAAAAAGGAAGCGCAGCCCGAGCTGCCGGGCCACCTCTTGGCCGATGACGAGGCCGCCCATAGCGGGGCCGACGACGGTGGTTGCTCCGTAGTGATTGACCAGCGGCAGCATGATTTCTGCCAGCCGGGTGACTTTGTCCATATACTGGCAGACCTGGGCGCACTGGAAGAAGTGCGCACTGTGCAGCCCGGACCGCAGCACAAAATGCCCCTCGAGTAGAGCACCACTGTCACGGAAGATTTGAATCACTTCGTCGTTTTCTGAATTCATAATTTGTAGAGTGAAGCGTTGCGTTGATTCTGTGAAGAGCGAAAATCGGATTGTGATCAAATTGATCTGTGCTCTAACTAGGACGCACTTTTAACGCCTATGCTCAACTTGTTGCATCGCCACATACTCAAAGAGATCCTTGTCTCCACTGGATTGGCGATGGGCTTGTTTGTGTTCGTCCTGCTAATGGGGAATGCGATGCGTGACGTGGCCGAATTGGTTGCCGCCGGGAAGTTGGGGCTGCTGATTTTTTTTCAACTGATTGGTTTACTCATTCCTTATGTGGCAGCCTATGCGCTCCCGCTGGGAATGTTGACGGGCACCCTGATGGCACTCGGGCGGCTCTCTTCGCAGCAGGAAATCACGGCGATGAAAGCCGCAGGGGTGAGCCTCTACCAAATCGCGGCACCGGTCTTTCTGATAGCTTTTTTCGGCATGGTGGCCGGCGTGCTGGTGAATCTCCACTTTGCGCCCCAATCCCGGGTCGCCTATCAGCAACTCATGGCCACGGCGATCACGCAAAACCCGGTTAGCTTCATCGAGGAGAGAAGATTTATCCATGAGTTTCCCGGTTATGTCATCTATATGGGTGGCCGTGAGGGTGATCTGATGCAGGACTTTTGGATATGGGAGTTGGACAGCGAGCGAAGGGTGCAGCTTTTTTTGCGGGCATCTGAGGGTGAAGTGAATTTTGACGAGGAAGCGAGGCAGCTGGTGTTGACCTTGCGTGATGGCACGGCTGAGCAGCGGGATGAGGTCAATCCGGAGGCTTTGAATGCGGCTCCGGACCGATCACTCTATTTCGGCGAGTTGCCCATTGCCTTGCCGCTGGACCAGATTTTTGGCGATCCGCGGCAAAGGAGGATACGCACCAAGCATATGAATTTCGCCCAGTTGATGGAGCGGCGGGCGCATTACTTGCAGGAGGAAGCCAGCCAGGGCACGGGCCTTTCCGCCGAGCGGGTGAGGGTGCAGACCTACCTGCAACAGCACTTTGCGATGGCGTTCTCGGTCTTTTCGCTGGCGGTGTTCGGCTTACCGCTGGCGATACGGATCGGGAGGCATGAGAGTTACGCCAATCTCGCGATGGCTCTGGTGATCGCCATGTCCTACTACTTCCTCATGATCATCGTGAGCTGGCTGGAGGGTAAGCCCGAGCTGCGGCCGGATCTGCTCATCTGGCTGCCCAACATCCTATTCCAGTCAGTTGGCTTCTGGATGCTCATTCGCGCTGGGCGTCACTAGTAATCCGTCACTGAAGTGAAAGTAAAAGAGATTTTAAATCCCCCGCCGTTGGAGTCCTTGATTCGCATTTTTGGACAGCAGCACCTGCCCTTTGTGTTGGACAGTTCGCAGTCGAATGACGGATTGGGAGAGTGGAGCTTTTTGGGAGCGGAGCCGATTGAGACTGTAGAAGCCGCACCGCTCGCGACGCTTAGAGAGGCCATGCGGGCTTTTCCTGTGTCCGCTGAGGCTACGTCGGAGATTCCTTTTATCGGTGGTGCGGTCGGCTATTTGGCCTACGATTATGGTCGGCGAATTGAGCAACTTCCGACTCGGGCGGTCGATGATCGCGGCATTCCCGATATGCATTTTGGGATCTATGACGGAGTGGCCGCCTACCACCATGCCAGTGGCAAGCTGTATTTAATTGCGCATGGATTCCGCGAGCCGGCCGACGCGATCATCCGGCGGCTCTCCAGCTGGCTGGAGCGTCCGGCTCCGCGAATACCGACGCCCATGTCGCTGGGGGAATGGGAGTGGAATGTATCGAAGGCGGCATTTGCAGATGCAGTTGACCGGGTGCGCGAATATATTGCCCGGGGAGATGTGTATCAGGTCAATCTTTCGCGTCGGGCCCGCTGCACTTTCTCGGGGAGTGGCCTCGAGCTATACATGGCTCTCCGCCAAGGAAATCCGGCGCCCTATGCCGCCTATTTGTCGACGGGTGCGTTTGAGTTGATCTCGACTTCACCAGAGCAGTTTTTGCGTAAGACGGGTCGGGAGTTGGTGACGCGTCCAATCAAAGGCACCCGTCCCCGGTCCGGGGACCCGAGACAGGATCGATTGCGTGAACAGGAGTTGCGCTGCTCGCTGAAAGATCGTGCCGAACTGCTGATGATTGTCGATTTGGAGCGCAATGACCTGGGTCGGGTGGCTGAGTTTGGGTCCGTGCGGGTCGAAGGGCTCTATCAATTAGAGCACTACAAGAGTGTGATTCACCAAACAGCACAGGTGAGGGCGACGCTGGCCAGCACAAAGGATGTTTATGATGCGCTGGAAGCACTCTTCCCGGGAGGCTCCATCACCGGTGCCCCAAAAGTTCGGGCGATGGAAATTATTGAGGAACTGGAGCCTACCCGCAGGGGAGCCTATTGCGGCTCGGTCGGTTATATCGGCTTCAATCAAGACGCAGAATTCAATATCGCCATTCGCAGCCTGCATTTTAAGGCGGGCCTGCTGGATTATCAGGTCGGGGGCGGTATCGTCTGGGACTCGCAGGCGGAAAGTGAATTTCAGGAGACGGTTGATAAAGCCCGTGCGATCTGTGAAACCTTGGAGTCCTTATGCCGTCGATAAAAATAGTTTTGCCCGGAGAGTTGCTTGAGCTGGACCCGCAGTCACCAGGGTTTGCGCATGGGTTTGGTCTGTTCGAGACGATGCGCCTGCGGGCCGGGCGGCTGGAATTATGGGAGGCGCACTGGAAGCGACTGATCCATTCCGCCCGGGCATTAGGCATCGCATGCCCCTTTGGGCAAGACGAGGTCCTCGCAGCACTACCCCGGCTCATTCGTGAACTGCCGGACGAAGCGGCCATCAAGCTCTCATTACTTAAAGAGGGAGACACTTCATCGCTGGTGCTTTATTCCAGACTACTTGTCAGCCCCCCCGAGAGGATCGGGCTTTTAATGGAAGAGGGAACTCCCATCAACCAGCGTTCCTGGCTAGCGGGACACAAAACGCACAACTATCTTGAAAATCTTCTGGTTCTTGAGGCGGCCCGGAAAGAGGGATGCTTTGACGGCTTGCGTCTCAACTTAAGGGGAAAAGTGGCCGAGGGAGCGGTATCCAACGTCTTTTTCTAC
>PXBU01000036.1 GCA_003566795.1 Puniceicoccaceae bacterium
CCATCGAGCAGCTGGAAGGCAAACACGAAGATGAAGACCCCATGCACGCCGGTAAAGAGCAGCGCCCCGACGCGGTACTCGGTGGGAAAGAAATGGATCTGACTGTTGTTGGTGGACACCCCCAGCTGATTCCGATAATGCCCACGCATGCGGGTGGCATCATGGTGGCGCTGAATCGCCTGCATCCAGACCAGCCCACCCACCAGATTCTCCAGCCAGTAAAACAACAGCACCAGCGAAATCGACCAGCCAAACCACACCAGCCCGACCGCCGGCACCGCATGCATCAGCACCACGGTCCACAAAGGCACTCGGCTTGGCTCTTTCATCAGGTCACCGGGATGGTCAGCTCGGCGATGAAATGCCCGTCTTCAATCCAGGTCGTGAGGCCATAGCGTTCTTCATAAGCCAGGGCCAGACGCTGACGGATATTCTCCAGCGCCGACTGATTGCCCTCGGCCGGTCGGCTGTCCGGATCAGCCAGCGGGTTGGTGACGGTGAAGTGGATACGGCCGAAGCGGATACGTTGGCCTTCAATCCGGAGCGTGCCGCCTTCTGCACGGCGGGAGATACCGTGAAGTACGGCGTTTTCCACCAGGGGCTGCAGCAGCAGCGGCGGCAGCTGCTGGTCCAGCGGGACGGCGTCGGCGATGTCCCACTCCACGTTCAGGCGCTCACCCAGGCGGAGCTGTTCGATGCGCAGATAGCCGCGGATCAGTTCCAGTTCGTCTGACAGGGCGTGGGTGGACTGGTCTTTCAAACCAGTTCGCAACAGGTCGGACAGATCCATGGTGGCCTGCTCGGCCTGGTCGGGGTGGTCGTGGATCAGGCTGGAGATGGTGTTCAGGGTGTTGAAGAGGAAGTGGGGGCGGATGCGGCTTTGCAACGCCTGCAGCCGCGACTCCGAATCCGCGCTGATCTGCCCGATCCAGAAGTTCTGCACTGACCAGAACACCGTGAAAAGACAAAAAACCACCATGCCAATGACGAGATTACGCACGATGAACACGACCGGCTCGACATCCAGCGGAAGCGGCAGGAGGCCATGTCGGTCCAGCATGAGCGCCACAAGCAGCGCCAGAAATAACACAGCCTGGGATACAACGAGTCCGAAAACTGCGATGAACGGCAGAGCACGGGCCTGGTTGATCCAGCGCAACAACCAGCACATGATCCCCGCCGAGAGCAGGGCGACCCAGAGCACAAACAGGCCGGTCAGCCCGAAGCGGGTCAGTCCGTCTTCAAAGCTTGAGGCGCCGGCGGTGGCGAGCAACAGGGTAACGGCCGCACTCCCGACCACGAGCGTGAGCAGGGTGCGGCCCCGGCACAGCAGTTGCGCTGCAGCACCGCCGGCTGCGGCGCGAGAGGCATCAGTTCCTTGATCGCCGGAAACGATGGTCAGACAGGCCTGGACAACTTCGCACCTCGGCTAGCTAGCGGATCTGATCCGCTTTCGCCGCACGGATCAGAACTCGCCCCAGCCGAGATTTTCGCGCCAACTTGCCTTGAGGCTCCTCCCGGGCCCACCATCGCCATCAAATCCGCAATTCCGCGGTTCAAAGCCCTCAACGCCGCAGGCTCGAAATAAAGCAATGGCATCGTTTGCCTTCTCACAATCGAAATAAACCTGGTGATCGCCGCCCCCGCTCAGATCAAGATTGCAGGCATCGCCCTCAGAGCCATCCTCCCCTAAACTGGCCATGTAAATGGAGCCTTTTGTCTCCTCGCCGCCACCGCCGGCAAACTCGAACCCCCCCCCGAGCGCAAGGATCTTTCCGGTGACGTTGGCGTTGCCAGACATGCTGTAATCGCCGGTGGCAATAACCAATCCATAGCTATCTGTACCACCACCAAGTCGGAGATTCCCGTCGACGAAGTGAAGCTCAAAGTCTTCTTCGTTATCTCTGCCAATCAAGCCTTCTCCGGAGCCACTCCTCGACTCGGGCCCGGCATAGTAATTGCACAGACCTAAGTTAACTTTTGTACAGTCATCTTCATTGGCCACACAGTCGTCGTAGTCGTAATTGGGATCATTGGGATCACTTGGCAGGAAGCATTGATCATCCCTTGTAAATTTAGATCTCTCATCGGCGGGATCATCACCCAGTCCACAACGAACCAAATTTTCTCGAAGCTCATTGATTAGGCTGCTCATTGTTTCCAGATTCCCCCAAGGCCCCTCCACATCATCGCGCTTTAAGATCCCGGGCGGGTTGGGGCGATAGGAGTTGACGCGGTTTTTATGAATACTATCTTCAATTATGCTGCGGTTCGTTTCGGTTGCAACTGAAATGGAGCAACCGTCCCCTGACCCATCCTTGCCACCACCGTCAACAAGAAAGTTGTTGGAGTTTGGCGTATCAACATCTGTAAAGTCAGCAATACATTGCGCATGGATCGCGCAATCTGACTGGCCACCTCCAGCTATCTGAACCTCGATCTGTCGTATTGACAAGGCGCGGGCAGAACTGCCCCCGTTCCGAACTACCCGGCCCTCTGACCGGACATAAATCTGTTCCCTGATATTCGTCACCCCCAGCGCCTTAAGAGCCTGATCTTCCCGACACAGCACTGTGCGCTTGAACTGGGAGACAACCCCAGCGGTGGTTGCGACATCGGTCCAATCTTCGTCAGAGTGATCGCACTCCTTACCGTCGGCAAACTCAACGGCACCGGGAATGCCTGATGCGGCGGCTTGAAAGGCAAGCGCCTGCAGATTGGAATTCCCACTCATGCGCTCCTGCATGGTGATGTTGCCCATCGAGGCCACGCCCAGCACGGTCAGCACCAGCAGGATCAGCAGCGCCAACACAAGCGCCACGCCTTTTTGAAACAACGGAAATTTAGAAGAGCGCATGAATCATTACTCCTATAATCAGATCATTCACCATCATTCTGGCCGTTGTCTTGATACATCTGCGCCAGGATGACGTTTCGGAAGGTTGATCTCAGCACGACGTTTCGGGAATCGAAATCGTCACCCGGCGACTGCAGACCTTCGAACTCGAGGGTGATTTCAACACCTATGCATGCAGCATCGTCGGGCGACGCCGCGGAACATGTGGTTAATTCATCATCCACAACGCCATCTTTATCTAAGAAACTGAAAGCGGCCAATTTCAACCCCGACACCAATTCAACGGGCGGCACCGGGTCGGAGGGTTTCCAGCCTCCATCTCCATCATTCTCTTCAGGATCAAAAGTTGTGCTCTCTCCGCGACAAAAAAGCGCACCCTCCTTTACGTAGTAGGTATTTCGAACCACCCTAACGGACTTGAAAGGCTCTGCACAACTGCCCAAACCAGCATATTGGATGGTCAATCCGTTTCCATCGAAATCAGCACTTTGATCCAGACTAGCGTAACCACCAATTAACGCCCACTCTGCGCCAAACAAGCCGAGTTGATCTCTGAACCCGGCATTTCGTGCATCACGCACAATGACGTCGGTTATAAAGCGCAGACTTTCCTGCATTCTAGAAAGCTGCTGAACGTCGGAATAGGTCGCGCGGGTGGAGGCAAAGAATACGTAAATCCCGCCCAGCAGAAAGACACCGAGCACCATGGCAATCATAACTTCAACCAGCGTGAAGCCGCGTGTGCAACGTCTGGTGCGCACTGCGCGGTCAATCGCCATTACTATCACCATTTTCCCCGTTGTCATCGCTCGCGCTCAAGTCGGGTCGACACGCTGCACGAAGTGTGTATTTGAACTCTTCGTCTTCAAGTCGCGTGCCTTTTTCTCCCCAAGCCAGCGTTAAATCTACCGGAACATAATCCGCTGTAGGAGTACCTGCGACCGCGGTGGCGTCGAATTCAGGGATGCCGATTCGGTCCAGATTGGTTGTGGTTTCCCAGTGGCTCTTTAGGTCAGTAGCGATGCTATTGAAATCACTCTGTTTAAGGCAACCTGAGCCCGTCTTACCTGCAAGAGCTACCCAGACACGCTCCTCAAAATCCAGTGCAGCGGCAGTCGCAACGGAAACATAGAATGATGATTGAGCGCGCTGAAGCGCTGTCAACTGGAGTGCAGCCAGGCCGACAAGCCCTATACTCAGGACGAGCAAGGCAATTAGCACCTCGATGAGCGTGAAGCCATTCTGAGACGATGTACTTCTTAAGGGGGATCGACGAGTCACTACATTTCAGCTTCCATTGGCGGTTATCCTCAAGGGGATGGGAACGCGCAAACCGCACCGCAGGCCAGAGACTCAGTTTGAATCTGTCCGGTAGACAGTACGCGAATCACACGGTGTTGCGAGGATCCCTGACACGACAGATGCTCAAGACACATGACTTGTTGAGGTGCAAAATCGGAGCCTTCATCGCTGAGATACCCTCGATTATTGAAGATAATCTCATTAGGGGACCTTAAGGTGAGCCCTGTACCAGCTACACACCTGACAAACCCTTCGACTGCCGGGCAGTCTGGATCCGGATCGCAATCGTCTTCATCGTCACACTCGCGAACAAACACTTCGCCACTCCAGCCGCCATCATTCGACCCCAATCTGACCTCGACCAGACTATCGAGCCTGACTGCTTGGCTGCGCGCCAAATGCAAAAGCGTGACCAATTCGTTGCTTTGAGCTGCAACGCGATTGTTGTTGATCACCTGCCGGAGATTCGGCACCGCGATCGCCGCCAGTATTCCTAGCACGGCGATGACTATCATCAACTCGAGCAAGGTTATGCCAGCGCAGCGGCTAATGGATAAACTCTTCATCAGCCTCCCCAGCAACGGCCTGGGCTATCGCCGGTCGCCTCTCGAGACCCAAGATGGTTCAAAGTGAAAGTTTTGCAATCTGCATCATTGGCCTGCGCCCCTCGTGCGGTGGCCGTAACCGTGAAGCTATTAGTTCCGGGATTGTCGCCACCGTCAAAGGATATTTCATAGAAATTATCTTCCGAGCGATCCGGAACATTGGCATCACAGTCAACGTAAGTGTTAGTTCGGGTAAAGCAGCGCTCCATGATCTGGGCCGCCTGTAAAAGCGCAGACTGCGCATCCGCCCGCCGCGTCTTCTGCACCTGATTCTGATAAGACGGAATCGCAATCGCAGCGAGGATGCCGATCACGGCCACCACAATCATCAACTCGATCAGCGTAAATCCACGAACTTTCATTGGCGCGATATCCTTGCTGCGGTTTCCCAGCCTCCGATTATGACCCAACTGTACGGCTAACGCCATTTGCCGGCGGGGCAGAACTGCTCAATGTCAGGGTACGCCTGCAGCGCCCGCCAGCCAAGCGCGGCCCGACGGGCGGGCGTTTCTGCGGGATCAGCGGTCGTTGGGAGGCAGGATAGGCCCCACGGAGGTGCTTTCAATCGCCTCAGGGACAGGGAAATTCGCCCCACATGCGATTGAACCCTCGTCAAGCGACATCCACGTATTCCACGTGGCTGCTGGGAGCAGGGATGAGCTCGCCATATCGTCGCCGGGTCATCTCGGCCCGGTCACGCGTCCAGATTGCAACGGGTGCTTGAATTGTCGATAGCTGCCTCGCGTCGAATAGTGACACCAGCCATCAGCCCCGGCTTTGGTCGCCTAAGATCCACACCAATACTGGAGCAACAATCAAGCGCCGCACACCATGAATATCGGTACCTTGAGTATCATTTTTCATGGTACATTTGCGCGATGATAGAAAGACAGCGGCCGCTGGATCAAATCAAGCAAGCACTCCGCCGCAGCCGCATTGTGCTGCTTAATAGTCCTCGACAGTGCGGCAAGACCACGCTGGCCCGCCAGCTGCTTAGCGAAGACTCTGTCAATTATTTCGATTTGGAGGACCCGGTCAGCCTGGCGCGGCTGGCCGCGCCGGAGGGCTTGAGCGCTTACTGGCCGTAGCGCACCTGCACCGGTCTTGCGCGGCTATGCCAACCCGGGACTTTCCATCTTCCGGTGCAACCCTTTGCCTGGCGCCGGTGCGCCCCGAAGAAGGCCCTCTGTACTGAGGTCTTCGTCAATATCGGGCCAGTGGATGCCGTAACCGCCTCCAGAGATTTGCCAGTTGGCGAGTTCCGTTTCCGAGGCGTGGGAAAGTCGGGGATACCATTCCATCGGCACGGAAATTCGACGGCCATCCTTTAGGCCGACCACCAGGAAGTCGTCAGCAAATCCCACCGAGTCCACCCGCTCGTCTGCGTTAAGCGCCAAAGCACACATCCCAGGCCTCCAGAAATACTTGTTGGCGGGATTCTATAACACCCCGGATCATGCGGAGTTCGTGCGCCGGGAAGCCCAGGTTTCTGGCAAGGGCAACCGGGGCCAGCCAGAATTTGGCGGAACAGTTGTCTCGATCCACGTGCACATGGGGTGGTTCGCCCGGTTCATGGCTGTACCAGTAGAACCGATAAGGCCCCCTCTCTCAGAACTGTTGGCACCGGTATCTCGGTATTCGTGAGCCGCCCCGGCACAGATCGGGTCGAAATTGTGCCCCCTGACGCAGCTGGCCGCGCCGGAGGGCTTGAGCGCTTACTTGCCGTAGCGCTTCTTGAACTTGTCGACGCGGCCGCCGGCGTCCATGATCTTGTGCTTGCCGGTGTAGAAGGGGTGCGACTTGCTGGAGACTTCCGCAGTCGAGTTGCTGATCA
>PXBU01000330.1 GCA_003566795.1 Puniceicoccaceae bacterium
CCAAGTAAACGGTCGTCGGAAACGGCCACCTGAAAAAGGCAATGCTCCCCTTTCAACCAGCGCTGGAAAGAGCGACGACTCAAGCGGTCCACCTGAAAACAGGTATTTTCCAGCTCGATCAAGGATTCAAGGTCTTCAACCTGAGCCTTGCGGATAGTCACTTCATTTTCCATGTTAAATTTGGGTGTAGCGGGATGATAATTGTCATTTCAATCCCAGTCTTAATTGGCCCATTGTATCGAACGAAACGGCTATCGCCGCTCCGCTACAATCAACAAAAAAACCGAATCGCTGACCCATCAGTTACGCCCCCGTTGTTCCAGGCGGTCGGCGAACTCCTGCATGATCATCATGTAGAGTTCGTCGCCGAGGTAGCGGTCTTCCACGCGGTGTTCGATGCTGGGGTTGTCGTTGACCTCAATCACATAGACCTGCTTGTCCTGTTGCTTGACATCCACCCCGTAGAGGCCCTTGCCAATGACCGAGCAAGCCTTGAGTGCGGCTTTCAGCACCCCGCGTGGCACCTCGAAAGTAGCGATGGTCTCAAAGCCCCCGGACTGGTATCGGGGCTGGGCGCTGCCGTGATTGTAAATCTGCCAGTGCCCGCGGGCCATGAAGTATTTGCAGGCGTAGATGGCGCGGCCGTTAAGCACCCCGATGCGCCAGTCGTAGTCCGTATACAAGTATTCCTGCACCAGCGCGAGCGAGGAGTCCTCCAGCATGGACTGGAGTTTGGTTTCGAGGTCGGCACGGTCCTTGACTTTAAAGACGCCAACAGAAAATGAGCTCTCCGGCATCTTCAGCACCATGGGATAAGCCAGTTCCGACTCGATTCGCGCCAGTGTTGTCTGGCTGGCATCGGCCACCACCAGCGTATGCGGAGCATCAACCTTGTTGTAGGAAAAGGCATCGTGCAGGAAAATCTTGTTGCAGCAGCGCAGGATGGAAGTCGGGTCGTCGATCGTGACGAGTCCTTCCTTTTCCGCTTTTCGAGCCAACCGGTAAGTCAGGTGGTCAATCGAGGTCGTCTCGCGGATAAAGAGTGCGTCGTATTGGGTCAGGTTGAGCATGTCGCGGGAACGTATCACCTCAGCCTCGATGCCGACCTTGGCCGCGGCACGGATGAATCGCTGGATCGCTCCGACATCGCTGGGCGCCATGGCCTCTTCCGGATCGTAAAGAATAGCCATGTCCCAGCGGTATTTGCGTTGCTTGGGGCTGCGCCAAACCTTTTCGGTGAAGGTCCGCAGCTTCCGTTGGAATACCGCGCGTTCTTCCTCGGGCAACTGGCCCGGACTCTGGTTTTCGACGGAAAATCCACGCTCCGTGCCAGGCAAAGCAATCTTCAACACCGGTGCCGGAAAACGCTCGAAGAGTGCCCGGGCAAAAGATTGCCAAAGCGGGTCTTCGACCTGGCCGAAGTAGATAAAGACCTGCCCGCCCGCCTGAACGTCTTTTGGGGCGAAGGGTGCCAGGCTGTTCCAAAGCTGCCGCAAGTCCTCGGCATCCTCCAGCTGGCGCAGATCGTTGATCGTGTTGACACTCGGCAAGGCCTGGTGCTTGCGCGACTCGGCCAGCAGGGAGCAGTAATAGCCGCGGCTGAGGTAGCGCTCCGTGTTACAGAGATTGATGATACGGGTCTTGGGCTCGCCGAGCTTCGGATAGTCCGCCAAATATTGATCAAACGGGATGACTTTCAAGTCGACACCGGGCAGCTCCGTTCCGCTGTCCGTAACGACCAAGGTAGTATACATTAGAGAATACAGCGCATACTCTTTCGCTCGCTAAATACAAGACGAGAATGCTCGACTAAAAAGAGTGCCCCAGCCGGAGTCAGGACATTTCTGTCCTGCTCTCATGCCTCGTAGCGCTGGCGGACAGTTCCGAGCGCAGCGACAAGACCACGCAATGTCCGCCCTCCTCCGAACGGGATGCACTAATATGCCATCCGATCAGGCGGACTTGTATTGACAAAAAATACTTATGGTATTTCATTATGGTATGGCGACAATGAAACACCGAACCTCTTTTGCACTGGATGAAATCACAGCTCGTCGACTGAAGACATTAGCCTCCCGCTGGAATGTCTCGCAGGCGGAGGTCGTGCGCCGATCGGTGGAACGCGCGGAACGTGCGCCCGATCCCGATGCCCCCGATCCCGTGGCTCAATTACGTCAACTGCACGAGTCCGGGGGCGGTATGGTTGCTGAGCGCACCCAAAAGTGGATTTCTGAAATTCGCGAAGATCGGAAACACTGGAGGCTCTGATGATTTGCCTCGATACCAATTACTTGATCAAGGGACTCGAAAAAGGCTCAGATGAAGCGGCCCGCATCATCGGGTGGTATGAATCGGGAGAGTCAATGATCACGGCCATGCCCTCGTGGTATGAGTTCATCTGTGGTCCGTTAAGTGAGCCCCAAGAAGCAACGATGCGCGCATTCCTGCAAGAGATCATCCCCTTCGACGAAGAACCGGCGCGCGCGGCCGCTTGGTTGTTCAATCAAACCGGCAGGAAGCGGCACTTACGGGTCGATGCCATGATTGCCGGTTGCGCCATGGCTCGAAAGGCCCAGGTTGTGACCGACAATTTAAAGGATTTTCGTCTTTTTGAGGAATGGGGGCTCGAATTAATCGGGGACTGAAGGCCTGAAAAGGAGAGCTCGGTCGAACCGGAGTCAGGACATTTCTGTCCTGCCCTCATGCCTCGTAGCGCTGGCGGACAGTTCCGAGCGCAGCGACAAGACCACGCAATGTCCGCCCTCCGGATGCCCGGCATGCACCAGATTGATCGGTGGAATATTACTTTCTGACTTGGTAATCTGTTTTTTCGCTGATCATTTTCTGAATAGCTTCGAAGGCGGCGTTCACTTCCTTGTCGGTCAAGGTGCGGTCCTTGGCCCGGAAGGTCATGCTGAGCGCGAGGCTTTTCTTCCCTGCCGGCAGGCCCTCCCCCTGATAGAGATCAAAGATGCGCACGCGCTCGCAGTCGAAACCCTGCGCCGCCTTTTGCGCGAACTTGGCGACCTCATTCTCCACCTGACCAGCCAGGACGGACTCGTCCACAATCAGCGCCAGATCCTTGCTGGAGGACGGCTGGTTGCTGATGCCCTTATGGCGACCACGCTTGCCTTTACGCGCAAAGAATTTCGGCGTCATCAGAATCGAGCCGCCCAGCACCGGGATGGTGATATCCCAGCGCTGCTTGACCAGGGCGACATCCAGCATCCCCGCTGTCGCCAGGAAGCCCATCTTGGTGAAATCACCGCACTCGGCGGTCTGCCCCGGCTGCCAGAGCTTACAGGTATTCAAGGGCTGGAAGCTCAGCTTGCTGGCAGGCTGGCCCGCGAGTTCGAGAATGTTTTCGCAAATCCTGCGCACGGTGTAGAAATCGGCCAGCTCGCGCTGCCGCCACTCGCGGCTAACTTGATCCGCCAGAATCACGAATCCAACGGAAATTAGCTCCATCATCTGCCCGTTCACCTCGCGGTAAACATGGCCCCGCTCGAAGAAGCGGGTCGCTCCGGTGCTGCGGGAAATGTTCAGCTTAAGCACATCCAGCAAACCGGGCATCAACGAGGGGCGCAGATGGCTCTGGTCACTTTGCAGGGGATTATCCAGCGCCAGCACCTGGTGACTGGCCTCTCCAAAGATGGCGGCGATCTCCTGCGGGTCGCGTAGTGAGTAGAGAAAGGCCTCGTTGAAATTCTGCCCGGTCAGGTAACTGGCGGCCGCCTCGTTGACGGTGTAGATACGGTGGTCGGTATCGCTGATACCGCGCGCCACGACGGGCGACTCCGGGATCTTGTCGGTGCCGTAAACACGGATAATTTCTTCAATGAGATCGACCTCGCGCTGCAGGTCGCCGCGAAAGGATGGAATGCTCACCTCCCAGCGCGGGGAATTATCGGGGTCGGTGTGAATTGATACGTCCAGCTCCAGCGACTCCAGCACCTCCTGCATCGCCTCGTCCGCAATGGCAAAGCCGATGAACTGGCGCACCCGGTCCGGGCGCAGTGTAACTTCGGTCATGGTGGCGGGTTCGTCACCTGCCACCATCATGTTGCCGTCGACTTTGCCGCCAGCGACCTCGAGGATCAGATCCACCGCGCGCAGCGCTCCGTAGGTAGTGCCCTTGGGGTCGATACCGCGCTCGAAACGATAGGAACTATCCGAGGCGAGGCCCAACTTGCGGGACGTCGCCCGCACGGAGGAGGGGTCAAAGTAAGCTGCCTCCAACACGATGTCAGTCGTGCCCGCATCCACCTCGGCATCCACCGAGCCCATGATGCCCGCGACCACCAGCGGACGCTCCGCATCGGCGATCACGCCCATGCTGGCATCCAGCTTGCGTTCGACATCATCCAGCGTGGTGATGGCCTCACCCTCGCCCGCCGAGCGCACCAGTAGCTTGCCACCCCGAATCTTGGCGGCGTCAAAGGCATGCAGCGGCTGACAGGTCTCATGCAGCACGTAGTTGGTCACATCCACCACGTTGTTGATCGATCGCTGCCCAGTGGCTTCGAGAGCATCCTTCAGCCACTTCGGGCTCGGCCCGACTTTGACGCCCTTGATGCACAACGCGGTGTAGTGTGGGCAGAACTCCCAGGCACTCACCTCCACTCCGGAAATCAAGGGCTCGCCGGAACGCTCATTTTCGGTGCTGGACTTCACTTGCGGGTATTTGACCGGTATGCCGAAGCGTGCGGAGAGCTCACGCGCGACGCCCAGGTGGCTCAGGACATCGACCCGGTTCGGGGTGATCTCCAGATCAAAAACGGTATCGCCGTCTGTATAAAGTTGGTTGATCGGCGTCCCCAAGGCGACATCCGGATCGAGCACCATGATCCCCTCGTGATCCTGGCCAATCTGCAATTCTTTGGCCGAACACATCATGCCCTCGGAAGGCTGGCCGCGCAGTTTGGACTTTTTGATTTTAAAGTTACCGGGCAGGACCGCGCCGGGCAATGCGACCATGACTTTATCGTTTGCCGAAAAGTTCTTGGCACCGCAGACGATCTTATGCGGCTCGCCCTCCCCGCCGGTAGTGACGAGGCAGCAGCGAAGCCGATCCGCATCCGGGTGTTGATCGTAGCGGATCACCTGCCCCACCACGACGTTCTCCAGTTCGGGCGGGCCGAGCTTTTCATATTCCTCGATATCGAAGCCGAGCAGCGGCAATACCTGAGCCAATACCTCGGGTGAGTGCTCGACCGGGTCGAGATCGATGTAGTTTTTGAGCCAGTTGTAGGAAATTTTCATGTTGGAAAGATGCTTAATTATTTAACCACGGATAAACCGATTCACGCGGATTTCTTTAATCGCATGGCATCCGTGTCCATCCGTGTTGATCCGTGGTTCTGGATTTATGGTTTACGCGAATTGCTGCAGGAAGCGAAGGTCGTTCTGATAGTAAAAGCGGATATCGTCCACCCCCTGCAGGATCATGGCGATGCGCTCAATACCCATGCCGAAAGCGTAGCCAGTATAAACCTCCGGATCGATGCCGACCGCCTTGAATACCTCCGGGTCAACCATGCCGCAGCCCATGATTTCCAGCCACTTATTGCTCAGCTTACCCAGATCCGGCGAAAAGAAGTCCATCTCAAAGCTCGGTTCGGTGAAGGGAAAGAAGCTGGGACGCAGGCGGGTCTTGGCCTTGGGCCCGAAGATGGTTTTGACGAAGTGGTCGAGCGTGGCTTTGAGATCCAGCAAGGTGACGTCCTTGTCCACATAGAGCCCCTCGATTTGATGGAAGTTGGCGCTGTGCGTGGCATCAGGCGTATCGCGGCGGAAGCAGCGCCCCGGCGCGACGATGCGGATCGGCGGCTGCTCTTGCAGCATGGTGCGAATCTGCACCGTCGAAGTGTGGGTGCGCAGCAGGTATTTCTCATCCGCGTGCTTGCTGACATTACTCACCTGTAAGGTATCCGGCAGGTAATAGGAGTCCTGCATGTCGCGGGCCGGGTGGTCGGACGGGATATTCAGTGCGTCGAAGCAGTAGTGTTCGGTCTCCACCTCGGTGGCCTCTGCCACGGAAAAACCGATCCGGCGAAACAAGTTCACCATCTCGTCCCGCACCTGGGCGATCGGGTGGAGCGTGCCGCGGTCCGCATCCGGCGACGGCAGCGTCGGGTCGATGGCTGGGCCCAGCTTGGCGGCCAGCTCCGCAGCTTCGAGGCGCTCGATAACGGCCTCAAACGCCACGCCGACCGCTGTCTTCGCTTCGTTGATCAGCTTGCCCATGGCCGGCTTGTCCTCCTTCGGGACCTTGCCCATACCCTTCATCACTTCCGTCAATGAGCCCTTCGGCCCGGAAATGGTGGCTTTGTAAGCCTCAAATTCGGCACGCGTGGTGATTTGCGGTGCTTGCTCCCGCACTCCGGCGACGATGTTGTTTAAGTCTTCTTGCATGATTCGACTGGATTGATTGAAGCCGGAAGGGTCCCGGCGCAACGCATTTTTTCTACACCGGCCAGAGGAAGCTGGCTGGAGGATCAAATAAGTTTTTTCATGTAGCCGAAGCCCTTCGGCTTTGGTCGAACCGCCCGGAAAGTGCGCAACCACCAAACGCGAAGGCGTGGTCCGGTCCC